>NZ_JAVHZD010000088.1:0-1662 GCF_031119615.1 Paraburkholderia sp. SARCC-3016
CGTAATCGGCGACGCTGAAGATCGGCGCTTCGGGATCCTTGTTGATCGCGACGATCACCTTCGAGTCCTTCATGCCCGCGAGGTGCTGGATCGCACCGGAAATACCGACGGCCACGTACAGCTGCGGCGCGACGATCTTGCCGGTCTGGCCCACCTGATAGTCGTTCGGCACGTAGCCCGCGTCCACCGCGGCGCGCGAGGCGCCCATCGCCGCGCCGAGCCTGTCCGCCAGCGGTTCGAGCACCTTCGTGTAGTTCTCGCCGCTGCCGAGGCCGCGGCCGCCCGACACGATGATCGTCGCGCTCGTCAGTTCCGGACGATCGAGCTTCGTCACTTCGCGGTTCACGAACTGCGAGATGCCGCGATCGGCAGCGGCCCCGATCGTTTCGATCGACGCGCTGCCGCCTTCCGCCGCCACCGGATCGAAGCCCGTCGCGCGCACGGTGATGACCTTGACCGGATCCTCCGACTGCACGATCGCGATCGCGTTGCCCGCATAGATCGGCCGCTCGAACGTGTCGGGGCTGTCCACCGCCGTGATGTCGCTGATCTGCGCGACGTCGAGCTTCGCCGCGATGCGCGGCGCGATGTTCTTGCCGTATGCGGTGGCGGGCGCAACGATGTGCGTGTAATTCCCTGCCGCACCCTGCACGAGCGCGAGCACCGTCGCCTCGACGTTTTCCGCGAGGCCTTCGGCCAGTTGCGGGGCGTCGGCGAGCAGAACCTTCGCGACGCCCGCGACTTTCGATGCGGCTTGTGCCGCGCCCCGTGCGTCGTGGCCTGCCACCAGCAGGTGAATGTCGCCGCCGATCTTCTGCGCCGCGGCAACGGTGTTCAGCGTCGCCGCCTTCAGCGACGCATTGTCATGTTCAGCAATTACCAGAGTCGTCATCTCGTGTGTCTCCGTGCGCCCTTACAGCACCTTGGCTTCGTTCTTCAGCTTCCCGACCAGCGTCTTCACGTCCGGCACCTTCACGCCGGCGCTGCGTCCGGCCGGCTCGGTGACCTTCAGCGTCTTCAGGCGCGGCCTGACGTCGACCCCGAGGTCCTCGGGCCTGAGCGTCTCGAGCGGCTTCTTCTTCGCCTTCATGATGTTGGGCAGCGTCACGTAGCGCGGCTCGTTCAGGCGCAGATCGGTGGTGACCACGGCGGGCAGCGTCAGCGTCAGCGTCTCCGCGCCGCCGTCGACTTCACGCGCGACCGTCGCGCGGCCGTCGGCGATGGTCACCTTCGAGGCGAACGTCGCCTGCGGCAGGTCCGCGAGCGCGGCGAGCATCTGGCCGGTCTGGTTCGAATCGTCGTCGATGGCCTGCTTGCCGAGGATCACGAGTGCGGGCTTTTCCCTGTCGACGAGCGCCTTGAGCAGCTTCGCCACGGCGAGCGGCTGCAGCTCCCCGGACGACTCGATCAGGATCGCACGGTCCGCGCCGATCGCAAGCGCCGTGCGCAGCGTTTCCTGGCACTGGGCGACGCCCGCCGACACCGCGATCACCTCGGTTGCGATGCCCGCTTCCTTCAGGCGTACCGCTTCTTCCACGGCGATTTCGTCGAACGGATTCATCGACATCTTCACGTTCGCAATGTCCACGCCCGTGTGGTCCGATTTCACGCGCACCTTCACGTTGTAATCGACCACCCTTTTGACTGGCACCAGAATTTTCA
>NZ_JAVHZD010000089.1:0-1409 GCF_031119615.1 Paraburkholderia sp. SARCC-3016
GAGTCTCCCTTCAACGTGATGACCGTATAACGCACCAACAGAGAATCGGTTGTCATGAATTTGGTAAAACTCAATAGGTCCTCGCGTGTGTCTTTCATCAGGGTCCGGGCCATAGCCCAACATGACCGTTTGTAGTATCGCAGTCCTTCACCTTCTCACACCACACCAGCAAGGCAACAAGTAATACCCACAAACTCCATCGAGCTTGCGTTTAATGGGGAAGCCCTTGTAGTGGGCGTACCGTAGCGCCGAAGACTGTCCGGAACCGGTGGTGCTGTTTGACTACCAGCCAGGACGTGGACAGGAATATCCCCAGGCGTTTCTTGCGGGTTACAAAGGCCTGCTGATGACCGACGGGTATGCCGCCTGGCGTACGCTCGAAGGCCCGACGCACTTCGGCTGTCTGGCGCACGCGCGGCGTGCCTTTGTCGATGCCCTCAAGGGCATGAAGAAGCCGGGCGGGCGCGCTGCGCAGGCACTGGAATACTTCAAGGCGCTGTATCAGGTCGAAACGCTGGCCAAAGCCGATTTGCCCGCAGGCAAAACGCGCGTGGACCATACGTACCGGTTGCGCCAGCAGCACAGCGTACCGTTGCTCGTGTCCTTCAAGGCATGGCTCGACGAACAGGCCCCGCAAGTCCTGCCAGAGAGTCTGCTAGGCAAGGCCATTTCGTACACGCTCAATCAGTGGAAATATCTCAGTCGCTACGTGAGCGACGGGCGTGCGCCGGTCGATAACAACGTCATCGAGCGCGACATCAGGCCATTCTGTACCGGAAGGTCGTCATGGCTGTTTAGCGACACCGTTGCCGGTGCGAAGGCGAGCGCAATGGTCTACAGCCTGATGCTCACTACAAGGGCTTCCCCATTTTGCACAAGCTCCATGAAGTTGTGTTGGATGTTGCCTGCTGCAATGCCTGCAATGTTTGAGAAGGTGAAGGACTGCGATACTACAAACGGTCATGTTGGTGCTGATAGCCCGGACCCTGATGAAAGACGCACGCGGGGACCTAATTCGTGTCTCGGGAGCGAATACCCCAGTAGCATCAACAGGTATTCCCCGCGCGGGTCCAACCCACTTCACATCACTGTTGGCAGCGCAAAGTGATCTTTTATCTATCCATGATTTGGACCGCCGTTGGAGAGGTACGATTGAGCAATGCGGTCAGGCTTCCAGCGGTTCTCGTTGGAAAGCATCGCCGTACTGACCTTGCCCCTGTTTGACGAACCCCATAACCGAGGGAGTTATGCGGCTTGGCCTTGTTGGGCTGCCAGCCAGTTCTTCTCGAACGTCATGGGGCTGACGTAGTCGAGTGTCGAGTGTAACCGGCGGGCATTGTACAAGCCGTCAACACAACGCCCATATCAGCGAGTCAAGGGAAGTTCTGTATCGTTGGCATCCGTGGTAC
>NZ_JAVHZD010000090.1:0-1338 GCF_031119615.1 Paraburkholderia sp. SARCC-3016
TGGATTTGCCCCCGTACTTCCGGACACCGTCTCACACTTGAGTTGATGAATCCGTCCTGCGCCTGAACTCGCGAGGTGAACGGTATTTCAAGGCGCTGTGCGGATGCCTTTCGTTGTAATGCTCGAACGCCGCTGCCAGATTGCGTACTGCCGTTGCGGCGTCCGGTTTGGGCATGAAGGCGACGTAGTCGCGCTTCATGGTCTTCACGAAGCTCTCGGCCATACCGTTGCTTTGCGGACTGCACACCGGTGTCGTGAGCGGCGTGAGTCCGATGCCGCTCGCAAACGCACGTGTCTCGTGCGCAATATATCCCGAGCCGTTATCGCTTAGCCATTCAATCGGAGACGGTACGGCATCGACATTGCCAAACCGATGCTCGACGGCTGCAAGCATCACGTCACGAACATCGTTGCCGGTGTAGCCGCCTGTCGTCGCAACCCAGCTCATCGCCTCCCGGTCGCAGCAATCCAGCGCAAAGGTAACGCGCAATGGCTCGCCATTCTCACACCGGAATTCGAAACCATCGGAGCACCAGCGTTGATTGCTTCTGGCCACTGCAACGCGTCCGTCGTGTCGCCGTGTGATGGTGGGACGCTTCGGCCGGCGCTGCAGCAGCAGGCCGTGAACGCGCATGACGCGATAAATGCGCTTGACGTTCACTGGCCCAGCACCATGCCTCTCCCGATTGCTGCGAATCACGCCCCAGACCCGTCGATAGCCGTAGCTCGGCAAATCGATGACGGCCTCACGGATTTCCGCCACCAGTTCTGCATCGTCCGTCTGCACGGCGCTGCGTCTGTCTTGCCAGCCGGCAGGGCGTGCACGCCTGACCGACACGTTCGAGCGCGCAACGCCGAGAACATCACAGACCTGCTTCACTGGTCGTCCCCCGGCAATGATGGCGAGCGCGCTATCCATTTTTTTGCTCGACCGTACTCCACTGCTTCTTTCAGAATTTCGACTTCTACGGTCTTCTTGCCGAGCAGTCGTTGCAATTCGCGAATCTGCCTGAGCGCGTCCGCCAACTCTGAAGCAGGCACGACCTCTTCGCCAGCGGACACCGCAGACAGGCTGCCGTCCTGATACAGCTTCTTCCAATGGAACAACTGATTTGGATTGACGCCGTGCTGGCGAGCCACCATCGATACGGTCTTACCCGGCTCCAGACTCTCCCGGACCATCGCCGCTTTCTCTTCCGCAGACCACCGCCGCCGGCGCTCCGGCCCAGTCAACACTTCCATTACTTCCTGTTTGCTGTTAGGTCTAAACACAGTCGTATGACTACCCGTTATTTTAAGGTAGAGACCGTGTCCGGCAATTCAGGGGGCTGCTCCAAT
>NZ_JAVHZD010000091.1:0-1278 GCF_031119615.1 Paraburkholderia sp. SARCC-3016
ATCCATTGATCCGATTCGAGACTGCTGCGGGCGATCAGATGCAAGCGGATTGGGTCGAGTTCCGCAGGCGCAAGGGAGCAAACCTGTTCGCGTTCGTCGCCACCCTGGGCTATAGCCGCGCCACGTATGTCGAATTCGTTTCCGACATGCGACTCGATACGTTGCTGATGTGTCACGCCAACTGTTTCAACTGGTTCGGCGGTGTGCCCCGCCGGGGGCTTTACGACAATATGAAGACCGTCGTAATCGAGCGGGACGCGTATGGCCCGAAGCGGCATCGCTTCCAGCCAGGGTTCCTCGACTTTGCACGGCACTACGGGTTTCAACCCGAGCTGTGTCAGCCCTATCGCGCCAAGACTAAAGGCAAGGTCGAGCGGATGAACGGTTATTTGCGTCGCAGTTTCTACGTGCCGCTGGCCGCGCAGTTCAAGGCGGCGGGCGTCGAACTGGACGTGACGACAGCCAACACCGAAGTCTGGCGCTGGTTACGCGAGGTCGCACACGTGCGGATACATGGAACAACCAGGCTCAAGCCGGGCGAGCAACTGCTGGTGGAGCAGAAGGCATTGCAGAGCCTGCCGCCGCCGTATCCGGCATTGTTGCCGGCAACGACGCCAGCGAGCGGGCAAGAGCTGCGTGAGCGATTCCACGACTGGCTGTCTCCGTTGCAGCATCCATTGTCAGTGTATGACCAGTTGATCCGGGTTGCAGCATGAACCTCGCCCATGAACGCGTGGCGCAGCTATGCGCCCAGCTCAAGCTCACGACTGTCGCAGACGTGTTGCCGCACCTGGCGCAGAAGGCTATTGCCGATGAGACGAACCTGACCGAGTTCCTGGAATCGGTGTTGAAGGCAGAGCACACGGCGCGGCTCGCCCGACAGCGCGCGACGTTCGCACGCCTGGCAGGCTTCCCGGCAATCAAGACGCTGGATGGCTTCGACTTCGCGATCGCCAGCGGCGTGCCGAAATCGCAGGTTCAGGAGCTGGCGAGCCTTGCGTTCCTGGAACGCAACGAGAACGTCGTATTGCTTGGACCAAGCGGTACTGGAAAAACGCACATCGCGATGGCGCTGGGTTACGCGGCAACGCAGGCCGGCATCAAAGTGCGCTTCATTACGGCGGCGGACCTGCTGATGATACTAACCACGGCACATCGACAGAACCAGCTGGGCGATGCGCTCAAACGCTTCGTCAATCCGTACCGCCTGTTGATCATCGATGAGATCGGATACCTGCCGATGAGTCGCGAGCAGGCCAATCTCTTCTTCCAGGTGAT
>NZ_JAVHZD010000009.1:0-216356 GCF_031119615.1 Paraburkholderia sp. SARCC-3016
CGTCAGGCTCCCCCTCAGCTGAAAACATCAACCCCGCCCGCACAGGCGGGGTTGCTGCGTTTACAGCCCGGCTAAAACCGATTAACACCGTGAGTATCGAATTCCCGATATACGGTGTGCCGTCCAATCGCCCCAACGAATTCTTCCTGAGCCGGTCCTTCAATTAACGCTTTCACCTGATTATCTCAACTGAGCCTGAAAGCGCCGGCTAATCGTCTTACTTCACGTCTTACTTCAGCTGAATCTCGTTCCGCGCATCTCAAAAAGTGCCAATTAGAGTGCTGAATTGCGTGTAGGATACTGTATATATATACAGGCTTTTTCCTACGATCGATGTCCCCCGTCGCTATCCCTGCCGAAGAGATTCATCCGGCGCTCTGGCGAGCCTCGCAGCTTGCGCACGGGCGTGGAAAGACGGTCGACACGGGTTATCCGGTCCTGTCTACCGAATTGCCCGGTGGTGGGTGGCCGCTCGGTGAGCTCGTCGATCTGATGGTGGAGCAGCCGGGTGTCGGCGAAATGCGGCTTCTGCGGCCCGCGCTCAGTCTGCTCAACGATCGACCCATCGCGCTGATCAGGCCGCCGCATATCCCGGACGGACCGGGTCTGAACTATATCGGTCTGTCGCTCGACCGGCTGTTGCAGATCAAGGCGACGAAGATCACCGACGCATTATGGTCAGCGGAGCAGATGCTTCAGGCCGGCAGTTGCGGTGCAGTACTGCTGTGGGTGCAGCACGTAAAAGCATCGTCGTTGCGGCGTTTGCATCTGGCTGCTCAATCATCCGAGACGCTGTTCATCATGGTCCGGCCGCTTACGGCCGCACAAGACTCATCGCCGGCTCCATTACGGCTGGCCTTACGAGCGGCTGCGGAAGGCCTGATGGTCGACATAGTGAAACGACGAGGTCCCATGCGCGCGCAGCCTCTGTCGATTTCCCTGCAACCCACACCTGTTCTGTATTCCCGTCATGCGCGTCTTTCTCGCCGTTCATTTGCCGAAGCTGCCCCTCGAAGTCTTCCAGCCGAAGTGGCTGCGTGAGGGCGCGGCGGCCGGTGCGGAGCATGGCTGTGCCGTGCTGGAGAAGGGCGTGGTGGTCATCGTCGATCGCGCAGCCCGCGCGGCCGGTGTGCGTCCTGGCATGAAGCGGGCAGGCGTGCACACGCTTGCGCCGCAGACGCGTTTATACGACCGCGACATCACACGCGAAAGCGCCGCGCAGCAAGAAGTCGGCATCGCGCTGATGAAGTTCTCACCGGATGTCGCCTTGCTCGACGAGGCGACGGTTATCGTCGAAGTCGGTGCGAGTCTACGGCTTTTCGGCGGCGTGCTGTCGCTGTGCCGACAGGCGAAAGCGTTGCTCGATACGTTCGGCCTGACCGCGCGCATCAGTGCGGCGCCGACCGGCCAAGGCGCGTGGCTGCTCGCGAAGCACGGCAATCGCAGGGTGCTGCAAATCAGTTCGCTCGAGCGCTCGCTCGCGCCATTGCCGATGCATGCGGTGCCGGAGATCCGTCCGTTTGCCGACTGGTTCACCGGGCTCGGCTGCGAATCGATTGCCGATGTGCGTCGTCTGCCGCGCGCGGGCTTGCAGCGTCGTTGCGGCGAGCATCTGCTCGACTCGCTCGATCGTGCATTCGGCGTTGCGCCCGAGTTGTTCGACTGGCTCGAATTGCCGCCCACTTTTTCCGCGCGCATCGAGCTACCTGATCGTCTTGAGCATGCGGACGGTGCGGTATTTGCCGCGCACCGGTTGCTCGTACAACTATGTGGCTGGCTATGTGCGAAGCAACTCGCGGCCGCCGCCGTGACGCTCACTTTCGAACACGAGCGGGGCAGGCAGGCCCTCGAGCCGACGCTGATCGACATTGCGCTCGGCGAACCGGCATGGCGCGAGGAGCATCTGTTGCGGCTCGTGAAAGAGCGTTTGCATCGCGCGGAACTGCCGGCGGCGGCCATTGCGCTGCGGCTCGATGCGACGAAAATCGCTTCGGCGAAACAGGCCAACGACAATCTTTTCCCGGAGCCGGGCGGCACGCTGGAAGACCATGCGCGTCTGCTCGAATTGCTGATCGCGCGTCTCGGCCCAGAAAACGTGTTGCGTTCCGCGCCGACGGCCGATTATCGCCCTGAAATTGCGAACCGCTGGGTGCCGGTCGCCGATCAGGAGAAGAAGATCGCTTTACCGCAGGGCTTGCCGCGCCCGACATGGCTGCTGGAAACGCCGGTGCGTCTCCTGATGCGCGAGAACCGTCCGTTCTACGGTTCGCCGCTGCGCAAGGTGTCTCCGGCCGAGCGGATCGAAGCCGGCTGGTTCGACAACGGCTTCGTGACGCGCGATTACTACGTCATGCAGGCAGAGGATCTCAGCTGTTACTGGATATACCTCGAGCGCGTCGGCAGCCGTACAGCCGCTGATGAGGAGCAGCGCTGGTTCCTGCATGGCCTGTTCGGCTGACGGAACACAACGGGAACACAACGCACCATGGCCTCGACCGTCGTCCCGCCCGCCGTGCCGCCGTCCGCCGATGGCTCTTTCATCGAACCGTCCGCTGTGTCGTACGCATTGCCGGCCTATGCGGAGCTGTTCTGCTTCTCGAATTTCACGTTCCTGCACGGCGCATCGCATGCGGAGGAACTGGTGCAGCGTGCAGTGGAACTGGGCTATTCAGGACTCGCGATCACCGACGAATGCTCGCTTGCCGGCGTCGTTCGCGCACATGTCGCGGCGAAGGAAATGAATCTGCCGCTCGTCATCGGCTCGTATTTTCAACTGCGCAATGCCGACGGATCGCCCGCATTCGGGCTGATTCTGCTCGCGCAGAATCGCGAGGGATACGGCAATCTGTCCGAGTTGATCACGCTTGCGCGCACGCGCGCGCCGAAGGGCGAGTACCGTTTGACGCCGCACGATCTGTCGCGGCCCGATCGCGATCACGCGCATCTGCGCGGCATGCCCGATTGTCTTGCGATTCTGGTGCCGGAATTTCCGGCCAAGGAAGAAACGCTCGATGCGCAAATCGCATGGCTCGATGAGACGTTTTCCGATCGCGCATGGGTGGGCCTCGTGCTGCATCAGCGCGCAATGGACGATATTCATCGCGGCTCGGTTGAATATGTGGCGGATCGTCAGCAGGTGCCGGTCGTCGCGCTTGGCCATGTCGTGATGCACGTGCGCTCGCGCAAGCCGTTGCAGGACACCTTGACGGCGATTCGTGCCGGCAAGCCGGTGCGCGAATGCGGCTACGATCTCGCGCCGAATGCGGAACAGCATCTGCGTTCGCGTGTGCGCATCGCGAATCTTTATCCCGAGCATACGGTGCGCGAGACGATGAGCTTGCTCACGCGCTGCACGTTCTCGCTCGATAGCCTTCGTTATGAGTATCCCGATGAGATCGTGCCCGCGGGCTACACGCCGACCACGTATTTGAGGCAGGAAACCTACAAGGGCGCGCATCGGCGCTTTGCATCGGGGATTCCATACGAAGTGCAGCAACAGCTCGAATACGAACTCGCGCTGATCGCGGATATGAACTACGAGTCGTACTTCCTCACGGTTTACGACATCGTGCGTTATGCACGCAGCCAGCACATTCTGTGTCAGGGGCGCGGTTCCGCGGCCAACTCCGCGGTCTGCTATTGCCTCGGCGTCACCGAAGTGGACCCGGCGCGCGGCAACATGCTGTTCGAGCGATTTATTTCGAAAGAGCGCGGCGAGCCGCCGGATATCGACGTCGATTTCGAGCATCAGCGGCGCGAGGAAGTCATTCAGTACATCTATAACAAATATGGCCGCGACCGCGCGGCGATCGCCGCTGCGGTATCTACCTACCGGCCGCGCGGTGCGCTGCGGGAAACCGGCAAGGCGCTCGGCATCGATTCGCAGATTGTCGACAAGGTGGCGAAGACGCATCACTGGTTCGATTCGAGCAGCGATCTGCTGAAGCGTTTCGAAGAGGCGGGCCTCGATCCGGAAACGCCGTTGATCCAGATGTGGGCGAAACTCGCATCGCAACTGCTCAATTTTCCGCGGCATCTGTCACAGCATTCGGGCGGTTTCGTGATCAGCCGCGGCAAGCTGACACGGCTCGTGCCGGTCGAGAATGCGGCGATGGCGGACCGGTCGGTGATCGAATGGGACAAGGACGATCTCGAATCGCTCGGTCTGCTGAAGGTCGATGTGCTCGCGCTTGGCATGCTGTCGGCAATTCGGCGCGCGCTCGATTTCGTTTCGCAGCGGCGCGGCGAAGACTTCGAAATGCAATCGATTCCGCCCGAAGACAAGGAAACATACAGGATGATTTCGCGCGCCGACACGGTCGGTGTGTTCCAGATCGAATCGCGTGCGCAGATGAGCATGTTGCCGCGCTTGCAGCCCAGAGAGTTCTACGACCTCGTAATCGAAGTCGCGATCGTGCGGCCAGGGCCGATTCAGGGCGGGGCGGTGCATCCGTATCTGCGGCGGCGGCAAAAGCTCGAGCCTGAAACCTATCCGAGCGACGCGCTGAGAGTCGCGCTCGGCCGCACGTGCGGCGTGCCGATTTTCCAGGAGCAGGTGATGCAGGTGGCGATTATCGCGGCCGGCTTCACGCCGGGCGAAGCCGATCAGCTGCGCCGCTCGATGGCGGCCTGGAAGCGCAAGGGCGGCCTGCAGAAATACTATGACCGCATCGTCAGCGGCATGCTGGAGCGTGGCTACGAGAAGGATTTCGCTGACTCGATCTTCGAGCAGATCAAAGGGTTCGGCGAGTACGGTTTCCCGGAGAGTCATGCCGCCAGCTTTGCGTTGCTTGTTTACGCGAGCAGCTGGCTCAAGTGTCATGAGCCCGAGGCGTTTCTCGCTGCGTTGCTGAACAGTCAGCCGATGGGCTTTTATTCGCCGTCGCAGCTCGTGCAGGACGCGAAGCGTCATGGCGTCAAGGTGTTGCCGGTCGATGTCATGGTGAGCGGCTGGGATGCGTCGCTCGAGACACTCGCAGGCGAAGCACGTCCCGCGGTGCGTCTCGGACTCTCGTTACTGCGCGGAATGAAGGATGGCGCGGCGGAACGCATCGAGATTTCACGCGCGGTGCGGCCATTCGTCAGCGTGCACGATCTTGCGCACCGCGCGCAGCTCGACCGTCGCGATCTGCATGTGCTGGCCGATGCGAATGCGCTCGCGACGCTCGCCGGCAATCGTCGCGCGGCGTTGTGGCAATCGGTGGCTGCGGTGCCGGACAAGGACATGCTGGCGGGCACCGCGGTCACGGACGAAACGCCCGCGCTGGGCGCGCCGTCGGAAGCGCAGGACATCGTCGCGGACTATCGGTCCGCGGGCCTCACGCTCGGCCGCCATCCGCTCGAGCTGCTCAGACCGCAATTGCTCGAACACCGGTTGATGCCGGCCGCGACGCTCAACAGGTATCGCAACGGCCGGCTCGCACGCGGCTGCGGCATCGTCACGGTGCGGCAGCAGCCGGGCACCGCGAAAGGCGTGATCTTCGTCACGATCGAGGACGAAACCGGCAACATCAATGTGATCGTATGGCCGAAGCTTGTCGAAGCGCAGCGCAAGGAGCTGCTGGGCGCGTCGCTGCTGGCGGTGTATGGCGTCTGGCAATGCGAAGGCGAAGTGCGGCATCTCGTTGCGCATCGGCTTGTCGATATGTCGCATCTGCTCGGCGGACTGCAGTCGACGAGTCGCGACTTTTGCTGACGGGCGTTGCCGGCAAGAAAGCGGGCGCCGCAATGATGCGCGAGTACGGCCGATTCAACCATTGAACCCGTGTATCTGCACGCGACGAAAATCGCGCGGCATCCCGAAGACTGGACGCAAAGATGCGTGCGAGCGCGCCGGCAGGCACGGCATGCGCGCTACGTTGCGCGTCGCGGCGCATCACGAGCTGAACTCATGTAGCGGCACTCATGTAGCGGCACTCAGGCCGCAGTGCCGCGCCATGGAAAATTGGCCAGCACCTGCCGGATCGCGACGTCGAACGGTGTGCGGCGTCCGATGCCGAGCGCTTCGAGCACGCTCGAGTCGAGGTGGCAATCGCGCGGACGAGGCGTCGCGTCAGCCGGCGCGTATTGTGGCGTCAACTGCGGTGGCGTCAACTGCGGCGGCATCGACTGCGCATCGAGTTCGAGCGCTTTGGCGAGCCGGCATGCGATGTCGTACTTCGTCATCGGTTCGTCGCCCGACCATTGCGTGATGCCGCACACGGGCTCGCCGCGCGCATGCCGCTCGAGCATTTGCATGATTACGATCGCGACGTCCGGCGTGAACGTCGGATAGCGCGTTGCCCATGCGTCCATCACCGCCGGACCCGCCGTGGCGCTAGCCGAAGCGGCGATCGCCGGCACGAGGCTCGTCACCGCCGACTCCTGCCAGCTGACGATCGGCCCGTACAGCAACGGCAAGCGGAGCACGCAGCCATTGTTCGTCGCATCGAACAGTGCCCGCTCGCCTTCGAGCTTGCTGCGGCCGTAGGCGTTGATCGGCGCTGGAGGCGTATCGTGACGATAGGGCGGCCGCGTGCCGTCGAACACGTAGTCGGTCGAAATCGACAGCACCCACGCGCCGTGCCGTCGCGCCGCTCCCGCAATTGCACGCACCGCTTCGACGTTCAGCGCGCGAGCGAGCGCGGGATCGTTCTCGCAAACATCGGGACGCCGTTCGGCCGCGGCGATCACGATCGCGTCTGGTGCCTGCTCATCGACGAAGCGGGTAATCGCATTTTCATCGCGGATATCAAGCACGACCTGCGGTGCCCCGGCATGCGCAAACGCCGTTTGCACGACCTGCCAGTCATTCCGTTGCGACAGGCGATGCGCAACGGCGCGGCCCAGCAGCCCCGATGCACCGATTAATGCGACCTTGTACATGTGTCGTCAGTCCTGGGCGGGCTTTTCCTCCGTCACTGATTCGCGACGGCGACGACCGTGTAGCCGGCGTCATCGATGGCCTCTTTCAAGCTCTCGACCGATGCGGACGATTCGACGGAGACCTTGCCTGCCGTCAGATCGACGCTCACATGCGCGGCTGCGTCGCGTTCGCGAATCGCATGGGTAACGGCCGACACGCAATGCTGGCAGCTCATGCCTTCCACGTTGAATTCGATGGTCATTCGAAACTCCTTATCAAACAGGTAAGACGACAGTTGGATTATGCCTGGCGGATCCCAATTAAGCCCCGATGAGACCTCGAGCTGAGCTTCCCATCATGGGAAGGTGTAGGATCAGACGGCAAAGTGATGAAACGGGAACAAGTGACATGAATATCGGCGAAGCCGCTCGCGCGTCGGGCGTCACGGCGAAAATGATCCGCTACTACGAAAGCGTGGGCCTGCTCGCAGCGAGGGAGCGCACGCCGGCCGGTTATCGCGTGTACGGAACGCAGGAAGTGCATTCGTTGCGGTTTATCCGCCAGGCGCGACGCCTCGGTTTTCTTGTCGACGACATTCGCCGCCTCCTTGCGCTGTGGCACGATCGCTCGCGCGCCAGCGCCGAAGTCAAGGCGATCGCGCTCGAACACGTCGCGGAGCTCGACCGGCGGATCGCCGAACTGTCGGAGATGCGCGACACGCTTTCCCATCTCGCGGCTCATTGCCACGGTGACGATCGGCCCGACTGCCCGATTATCGAGCGGCTCGCAGCCAGTGAGAGTGGCGGATGCCAAGGCGACTGATCGATTGGTGGGGAGGGTTCGCGGTCATCGTTGTATGGAGTGTTGCACAAGAGTGGTGCGTTTTTGATTCGCAAACTGCCGTTCTGTGCCTGGTCGTCAAAAAAGGACAGTGAATCAACTGCTTACCGCTGCGAAGTGAGTGCACCATTCCAAATCGGAATGCACGCAATTCAGGCATTTCACTGGCGGATGCGCCGTGGAAGGCTATAATGCGGGTTAACCCTTTTACGGGAAATCCCTGATGTCCAATCCACCGGGGATTCATAGTCCTTGGAGAAGCATCATGATCGCGTACATTGTCGAAAAACTGAGCAACTGGTTTGAAACCGCGGAGCAAAGCCGTCGCGAAACGTATTTGGCCGAATCGGCCGATATCGTTCAGCTGGAACAGCGGATCCGCGAACTCGAAAAGGGCGGCTATTCGCTGTAAGGCAGCCCGAAGGCACGATGCCGTGGTTGATCGAGCCCCGCTTTGCGGGGCTTTGTCGTTTCTGGCACCCGTACACTTAATATTCACTAGTCTGAACGTTGCCACTGCGGTAAGGTAAAGCGGTTTTTGATATAGGCGCTCGTGTCTCGCTATTGCATCCGCTTGTACCTTCATTTGTACTTTTCTTTGTATCTTGGCTTGTATTTTTACCGGTCTTGCAGTCGACTTCGTTGATGTCTATTTTTTTGGCCTCGTCACCCGGCTTGTTCATTCATGCGCAACATCCGTTCGATCCGCTTCGCGCTCCCCGCCGCGGCCTCGACGCTACTGGCGACCGCGCTCGTTGCTTCGACAGCCTTCGCCGCAGGCGGCGGACAACCACTGATCCTCGACACGCAACATGGCATCAGCGACGGCCAGAGCGGCATCGTGCTGCAAAACGCACCGCTCTCGCAGGAGCCGATCGTGCAGGCGGCGCCCGCGGCCCAACCCGCGCAGCTTGCACCGTATAACCAGTCGACGCCGATTTACGTCGCACCATACATCAACCTGCCGACCAACACGGCGAATGGCGGCAGACCGCCCCACGCGGGCGGCCTGCAAGCGCCACGTCCGACGCCACAGCCGCGGCTGCCCCAATAGCGTCGCGCGGCATCAACGACAACGGCGCAGGCTGTTTGCGGAAAGACTGGCGGTGGCCTCGGCAACGGTAGACCGTCGATCTAGTCGAGCCGGAACTCGACCTTGAATTGCGCCGCTTTGTCCTGCCCTAACGCTTCTACGAGCCAGGGCATTGTTTCCTTCATCGCATCCGGCAGTGTGTACGGCGGGTTCACGATGAACATGCCGCTGCCGAACAGGCCGAAACCATCGGCCGGCGGGCTGGAGACAGTCAGCGACACATGCAGCCAGTTCTTCTCCTGCAAGCGCTTGAGCTGCTCCGCGAATCGCTGGGATTCGGGCCGCGCGACCTGCGGATACCAGACCGCATAGGTGCCCGTCGCAAAACGCTTCAGCCCGTCTTCGATGCAACTGAGCGTGCGCGAGTAATCGCGTTTGTCCTCATACGACGGATCGATCAGCACGAGCCCCCGTCTTGGCGCCGGCGGCAACAGCGGCTTGATGCCTTCGATCCCGTCGCCCGCGAATAGCATGGCCCGCTTGCCCGCGTCGCGGAAGTTGTGCCGTAGCACGTCGATTTCGGTGCTGTGCAGTTCGAAGAGACGCATCCTGTCCTGCGCGCGCATCAGACGCCACGCGAGATAAGGCGAGCCCGGGTAGTAACGAAGCTCGCCGTCCGGATTGAGCGCCGATACTTCTTCGACGTACTCGGCAAGTACAGGTGGCAGATCGGTGCGTTTCCACAGCTTCACGATGCCGCTTGCCGACTCGGCGGACTTGACCGCGTAGCCTTCCTTCAGTGCATACACGCCGGCGCCAGCATGCGTGTCGATGTACCAGTAGGCTTTGTCTTTCTGACCAAGATATTTGAGCAACTGCACGAGTACGGCGTGCTTCAGTACGTCGGCGTGATTGCCCGCATGGAAGGCGTGTCGATAGCTGAGCATGTTGGGATCGATCCGGGGCGGGTGTCCAGAAACAGATAGGCACGTGCCGGCCGTTCCGACCGGTGACGCATGGTTTGTACGTTGACGGTTCGTCCAACGCGGGCGCGTATTGTAGTACGGTAGTACGCGCCGCCGGTAGCGCGCGACACCGCGCGACGGTCCGGTGCATTCAGCTTCCAGCGGCGACGTCCCGGCGTTGCGGCGTTACGTTCGAGCGAAGCTCATTGATACGACTCACCGACGATCGCCTCGATGCGCTGCTTGATTTCCGGCGTGATCTTCGCCGCGACATCTTGCGCCTTCATGTTTTCGCCGATCTGCTCGACGCGCGACGCACCAGTAATGACGGTGCTCACGTTCGGGTTCTTCAGGATCCACGCGAGCGCCAGTTGCGCGAGCGAGCAGCCGAGTTCGTCAGCGACGTTGCCGAGCTTGCCGACAATGCTGTTCCTGTTCGTGTCGGTCACCGCGCTGCGCAGCCAGTCGAAACCCTGCAGTTCCGCGCGGCTGCCAGCCGGCACGCCATTGCGGTATTTGCCGGTCAGCAGGCCCGAGGCAAGCGGGCTCCATGTCGTCAAGCCGAGACCGATGTCCTCGTAAAGGCGGCTGTACTCTTCCTCGACACGTTTGCGGCAAAACAGGTTGTACTGCGGCTGTTCCATGACGGGCTTGTGCAGATGATGCCGCTCAGCTATTTCGTACGCCGCGCGGATTTCATCGGCGCTCCATTCGGACGTACCCCAGTATTGCGCCTTGCCGCGCGAAATGATGTCGCTCATTGCCCAGACCGTTTCCTCGATCGGCGTATGCGGATCGGGACGATGGCAAAACACGAGATCGACGTAGTCGAGCTGCAGGCGCGCAAGCGAGCCATCGATCGCGTTCATCAGGTACTTGCGATTCAGCGTGTGATACTGGTTCGGCGCTTCATTGAGGCCCCAGAAGAACTTCGTGGACACAACATAGCTAACGCGCGGCCACGCGAGTTCCTTGAGCGCATGACCCATGATTTCTTCTGACTTGCCGCCTGCATAAACTTCCGCGTTATCGAAGAAATTGATGCCGGCATCGCGTGCCGCAGCGAGCGATTCGCGCGCGAGGCGACGGTCCACCTGATTGCCGTACGTGATCCACGAGCCGATCGACAATTCGCTGACCTGCAGGCCCGATCGGCCCAGACGACGATAGTTCATGCCTTTCCCCTTTGGTATGCATACGGTTGTTTCAAGCAATATTCGAAACCGCTTAGCTTAATCCGATTCCGCGCGATACGTGACGCGTGCTTTGCGCATTCAGGTTCATGCACAATAGCAGCGCTGGCTGCAGTGCAACATTCGGCCGGATGGCATATGCCGTTCGGCTAGCTTCACGGCGCACGTGCGTCATGGTTTCATTGTTCATCTACTGCATGGAGGTTCCGGATGTCGTCACTGAATACGAGTCTCACGGGCAAGGTCGCGGTCGTCACCGGCGCGGCAAGCGGCATCGGCAAACAGATCGCGTTGACGCTGTCGCGAGCGGGCGCGGCCGTCGCGATTGCCGACCTGAACCAGGACGGTGCGAACGCCGTTGCCGATGAAATCACGAAGGCGGGCGGCAAGGCCATCGGTGTCGCGATGGACGTGACGAACGAAGACGCCGTCAATCAAGGCATCGACAAGGTTGCGGCCGAATTGGGCTCGGTCGACATCCTGGTTTCAAATGCCGGCATCCAGATCGTTAACCCGATCGAGAGCTACGCGTTTTCCGACTGGAAAAAGATGCAAGCCATTCACGTCGACGGTGCGTTCCTCACCACGAAAGCGGCGCTCAAGCACATGTACAAGGACGATCGCGGCGGTGTCGTGATCTACATGGGCTCGGTGCATTCGCACGAAGCGTCGCCGCTGAAGTCAGCGTACGTGGCTGCCAAGCATGCGCTGCTCGGTCTCGCACGCGTGCTCGCCAAGGAAGGCGCGAAGCATAACGTGCGCTCGCACGTGGTTTGCCCGGGCTTCGTGCGCACGCCGCTCGTCGACAAGCAGATCCCCGAGCAGGCGAAGGAGCTCGGCATCAGCGAAGAAGAAGTCGTCAAGCGCGTGATGCTGGGCGGCACGGTGGACGGCGTGTTTACGACCGTCGAAGATGTTGCGCAGACAGTGCTGTTCCTGTCGGCCTTCCCGACAGCGGCATTGACCGGGCAGTCGTTTATCGTGAGCCACGGCTGGTACATGCAATAACCATGGAGAGCGCGAATGGCACAACGCAACGTCAGCAACGCCAAACAGGCTCGCGCGGGCGTGGCCGGCGAAGGTAGCGGCGAGCCTGCCGGTGCCGCAGGCGGCGGCACCGCTGCCAGTGCGGCGGCCGACGCGGGTGCACGCGCGAGCGGTCGCCTCGAGTTGCCGCAGTACGAAACGATCGCGCTGATGCTGCAAGGCGGCGGCGCGCTCGGCGCGTATCAGGCCGGCGTGTACCAGGGGCTCCACGAGGCGGGCATTGTGCCGAACTGGCTCGCCGGTATCTCGATCGGCGCATTGAATACGGCGATCATTGCCGGCAATGCGCCCGAGCATCGCGTCGAGCGGCTGCTGGAGTTCTGGGAGACCATCTGCCAGCCTGCGTTCGGGCCACCGCTGCCGCCATTCGTCGAGCACGCATTTTTCAATTCCACCGACGCCGTCCGCAAGGCGTTCACCGCGATGCAAGCCGTCGGTGCGATCGTCGACGGGCAGAAGGGCTTTTTCGTGCCGCGCTTTCCGCCGCCGCTGCCGACCGTGTCCGGCCCGCCGCAAGTCGCGAGCTTTTACGACACCACGCCGTTGAAAGCGACGCTCGAGCGGCTTTGCGATTTCGATCGCATCAACTCGGGCGAGATGCGCGTATCGGTCGGGGCGGTCAACGTCGGCACCGGTAACTTTTCGTACTTCGACAACATGCACCCGGATACGGTGTTGAAGCCGGAGCACTTCATGGCGTCCGGCGCGTTGCCGCCGGGCTTCGGCGCTGTCGAGATCGACGGACAGTACTACTGGGATGGCGGGCTGATGTCGAACACGCCGCTCTATCAGGTCGCTCAAACCACGCCGAGGCGCGATACGCTCGCATTTCAGGTCGATTTGTGGAGTGCGATCGGCCCGGTGCCGGACAACATCACCGATGTGCAGGGGCGCGTCAAGGACATCCAGTATTCGAGCCGCACGCGCTACGTCACCGACACGATGCAGCGTACGCAGCGTTTCAGGCACGTGCTGCGCGAACTGCTCGATCGTGTCGCGCCTGAGCATCGCAACGACCCGTGGTGCAAGCTGGCCGACGAGCTATCGTGCTCGAAGCGCTACAACGTGATCCATCTGATCTACCGGAACAAGGAGTACGAAGGGCACTACAAGGACTATCAGTTCGGCTTGTCGACGATGCGGGAACACTGGCAAAGCGGGCTCGAAGACATTCGCGCGTCGCTTGCGCAGCCTGGTTGGCTCGATATGCCGGACAACGACTCGGGTTTCGTCACGCACGATATTCATCGCGACGCACGTTGATACCCGCCGGGCGCGAGCGGTGCCACAGTCGATGCACGAGATATCGCGAAAAAGCGTAGAGCAAAAGCGCAAGGCGAACGAGCAAAGAAAAAGCGGCACCGCTTTCACAGTGCCGCTTTCGCTTTTACTCTTTCTTTCGCCTTCACACGCCGCGTCGACCGGAGCGGGAGCGTATAACCCGGCCACCCGGTACGAGCGGCGGCTTTACTTCAACACGTGCGCGATCGCGTTCGCCACGACATCGAGGTTGCGCGTGTTGAGCGCCGCGACGCAGATGCGTCCGGTGCTGACCGCATAGATGCCGAACTCTTCGCGCAGACGATCGACCTGGGCAGCCGTCAGCCCCGAGTACGAGAACATGCCGCGTTGCACGTTTACGAAACTGAAATCGCGATTGACGCCAGCAGCCTGCAGGCGCTCGACGAGCCCGTTGCGCATCGCGCGGATACGATCGCGCATTTCGCCGAGTTCCGCTTCCCATGTCGCGCGCAGCTCCGGCGAACCGAGCACGGCCGCGACGATCGAGCCGCCGTGCGTCGGCGGGTTCGAATAGTTCGTGCGGATCACGCGCTTCAACTGGGACAGCACGCGCGAGCCTTCTTCCTTGCTGTTCGTGATGATCGACAGTGCGCCGACGCGCTCGCCATACAGCGAGAACGACTTCGAAAACGACGAGGACACGAACACGTTCAGCTCCGACTGCGCAAAAAGACGCACGGCGGCCGCGTCTGCCTCGATACCGTCGCCGAAGCCCTGATACGCGATATCGAGGAACGGCACGAGCTGACGTGCCTTCACGACTTCGACGATCTGGCGCCACTGGTCGGCCGTCAGATCGACGCCGGTCGGGTTGTGGCAGCATGCGTGCAGCACGACGATCGTGCCCGGCGCATAGCCGTTCAGCGCCGTCAGCAGGCCTTCGAAATTGACGCCGTTCGTCTTCGCATCGTAGTACGGGTACGAGATCACCTCGAAGCCGGCATTCTCGAACAGCGCGCGGTGATTCTCCCAGCTCGGGTCGCTGATCGCCACCTTGGCCGACGGGTTCAGACGCTTGAGGAAATCCGCGCCGATTTTCAGCGCGCCGGTGCCGCCGAGCGCTTGCGCGGTGATGACGCGGCCGGCCGCGACGAGCGGCGAGTCCTTGCCGAGCAGCAGTTGCTGGACCGCTGCGTCATAAGCGGCGATGCCTTCGATCGGCAGGTAGCCGCGCGGCAGCGCCGCTTCGATGCGTGCCTTTTCCGCGTCGCGCACTGCGCGCAGCAGCGGAATCTTGCCTTCCTCATTCGTGTAGACGCCTACGCCGAGATTGACCTTGGTCGGGCGCGGATCGGCGTTGAAGGCTTCGTTGAGGCCCAGGATCGGGTCGCGGGGGGCAAGTTCGACAGCGGAAAAGAGAGACATGATGGTTCGGCAGTAGTGAAAAGGAAGACGGCGACGGGACAGCTTCTCAATCGGCTAGGTCGGCGCTTGCGAGCGCATGGCTTGCCACCACGCAAAATGCAACCCGGTGACGCGCGGGCGAAGCGCAACGCGCCATTGTAGCGAATCCGCGAGCGGTTTTCGGCGCGAATCTGTTGGAATGCAGCACGATGGCCACATATGCAAGCTTGCGCGCCTGGTCGCGGCGCAGACGACAACGCGCCGCGCGGGCGGTCGCGGCCAGCGCATTGCGAGACGATTTGCACGGATTTCAGCGTGGATTCGAGCGGATTTTGAGCGGGTCCTGAGCGGGTCCTGAGCGGGTCCTGAGCGGTTTCGCGTGGTTTTGAGTGCCGGATCACTGCTCGTGCCGTGCCCGCTCGAAGCGCGGAAACAGCGCTCCAGGCAGGCGGTACGAGCGGGCCGTACAAGCGGGCCGTACAAGCAGGCCCCCGGCCGCCGTGCCAAGTGCCTTTAGCGACGCAAGTGCCGCCCCTGAACCCTCGTAAGCGGGAATCTGACCGCCCGGCCCCATGGCTGTATCCGGATCCGCGTTCAAACCGCCTTTAACTCACAGCTTGCCGCTTCGCAAATCGCTAGAATAGTCGTTTGCTTTCGGCCCAGGATGCCGCCCTCATGTCCGAACATCACTTGAGTGAAGTCGACGACACGCTAGACGAATCCAAATTCGTCTCGTTCGAAGGCTCGCCGTTTAAGCTCTATCAGCCGTATGCGCCGGCCGGCGACCAGCCGACGGCCATCCAGACGCTCGTCGAAGGTGTCGAGGACGGACTGTCGTTCCAGACGCTGCTCGGCGTGACCGGCTCCGGCAAGACTTACACGATGGCGAACACGATCGCGCGGCTCGGCCGCCCGGCCATTGTGTTCGCGCCGAACAAGACGCTCGCCGCGCAGTTGTACGCGGAGTTTCGCGAGTTCTTTCCGCGCAATGCGGTCGAGTACTTCGTCTCGTACTACGATTACTACCAGCCGGAAGCGTATGTGCCGCAGCGCGACCTGTTCATCGAGAAGGACTCGTCGATCAACGAGCACATCGAACAGATGCGCCTGTCGGCAACGAAAAGCCTGATGGAGCGTCGCGACGTGGTGATCGTCGCGACCGTGTCGGCAATCTACGGTATCGGCAACCCATCCGAATACCACCAGATGATTCTCACGCTCAGAACCGGCGATCGGCTGGGGCAGCGCGAGGTAATCGCGCGGCTGATCGCGATGCAGTACACGCGCAACGAGGCCGATTTCCAGCGCGGCACATTCCGCGTGCGCGGCGATACGATTGACGTGTTTCCGGCCGAGCACGCCGAAATGGCCGTGCGCATCGAGCTCTTCGACGACGAGATCGACACGCTGCAGCTGTTCGATCCGCTCACGGGCCGTGTGCGCCAGAAGATTCCGCGTTTCACCGTCTATCCGTCGTCGCACTATGTCACGCCGCGTGAAACCGTGATGCGCGCCGTCGAAACAATCAAGGCCGAATTGCGCGAGCGGCTCGAGTTCTTCCATTCGCAAGGCAAGCACGTCGAAGCGCAGCGGCTCGAGCAGCGCACGCGCTTCGACCTCGAGATGCTGCAGGAACTCGGCTTCTGCAAAGGTATCGAGAACTACTCGCGGCATTTCTCCGGTGCGCTGCCGGGAGAGCCGCCGCCGACGCTCGTCGACTATCTGCCGCCCGATGCGCTGATGCTGCTCGACGAGTCGCACGTGTTGATCGGTCAGTTGAACGGCATGTACAACGGCGATCGCGCGCGCAAGCAAAACCTCGTCGATTACGGCTTCCGGCTACCTTCGGCGCTCGACAACCGGCCGCTCAAGTTCAATGAGTTCGAGCGCAAGATGCGCCAGGTCGTGTTCGTGTCGGCGACGCCTGCGGACTACGAAAAGAAGACCGCGGGCCAGGTGGCCGAGCAGGTCGTGCGGCCGACCGGCCTCGTCGATCCGGAGATCGAAGTGCGCCCGGCGCGCAGCCAGGTCGACGACGTACTCGGCGAAATCAACGAGCGCGTGAAGGCGGGCGAGCGCGTGCTCGTCACGGTGTTGACGAAACGCATGGCCGAACAGCTGACCGAGTTTCTCGCGGACCACGGCGTCAAGGTGCGCTATCTGCACAGCGACATCGACACGGTCGAGCGCGTCGAAATCATCCGCGATCTGCGTCTTGGCACGTTCGATGTGCTGGTCGGCATCAACCTGCTGCGCGAGGGGCTCGACATTCCCGAAGTGTCGCTCGTCGCGATTCTCGATGCGGACAAGGAAGGCTTCCTGCGCGCCGAGCGCTCGCTGATCCAGACGATCGGCCGCGCCGCGCGTAACGTGAACGGCAAGGCAATTCTGTATGCGGACAACGTCACGGATTCGATGCGCCGCGCGATCGACGAAACCGAGCGGCGGCGCGCGAAGCAGATCGCCTACAACGCGCAGATGGGCATCGTGCCGCGCGGCGTCGTCAAGCGGATCAAGGACATTATCGATGGCGTCTACAACGCGGACGAAGCGCGCACCGAACTGCGCGAGCAGCAACAGCGCGCGAAGTTCGAGGACATGTCCGAAAAGCAGCTCGCAAAGGAAATCAAACGCATCGAAAAGCAGATGATGGACTACGCAAAGAACCTCGAATTCGAAAAGGCGGCGCAGGCGCGCGATCAACTCGCGCTGTTGCGCCAGCGCGTGTTCGGCGCGAACGTCGGCGACCATCTGACCGGCACCGACTGACGAGGTGAAATCTTCTCCGGTTACGCTGCGTGCGGCATCGCGCCGCACGTGGCGAGACCCCTTGGATTCACTTCCTGTCTTACTCCGGCAAGACGGCTACAAGCTCCCCGTAAACCCCTGTCGCGATTAGGTTTCCAGCACATTTGCATTTGTCCCGGAAACAGAAGAGTGATAAACTCGCGACAAGTATTGAGAATGGTTCGCATTACCGTTATTTACTGGTTTCGCAGTCGCAGAAGTCCGCAGTGAGCACGCAGTCGGCGGTCGTGGTTGGCACTCGTGGCCGGCAGTACCAGGAAAGTCCTCGCGTGAATCGTCGTGGCAGGTCGTGACGGTCAGCTTCGACTTACAAAAACAAAGGAGTTTCAATGCGCGTTTCGTCAATTTTGTGCGGCGGTGTTTTCGCCGTTGCGGCGGCTGTTGCCTTGCCGGCCGCGGCTGCCGAGTACCCGATCGGCAAACAGCAGATTCAGGGTGGTATGGAAATCGGCGCCGTGTATCTGCAGCCGATCACGATGGATCCTGAAGGGATGATGCGCAAGGCGTCGGATTCGGATGTTCACCTCGAAGCCGACATCCATGCGGTCAAGAACAATCCGACCGGCTTTGCGGAAGGCGACTGGATGCCGTACCTGCAGGTGCATTACGAACTGACGAAGAACGGTTCGAGCTGGTCGCAGAAGGGCGATCTGATGGCGATGGTCGCGAACGACGGTCCGCACTACGGCGACAACGTGAAACTGTCGGGACCGGGCAAGTATCACCTGAAGCTGATCGTCGAACCGCCGATGCAGACGGGCCATATGGCGTTCGGCCGTCACATCGACAAGGAAACCGGCGTGGGCCCGTGGTTCAAGCCGTTCACGCTCGATTACGACTTCACGTTCGCCGGCATCGGCAAGAAGGGCGGGTATTAAGCGCGGGAACGCGCAAACGCAGGAACGCAGCGAGTCGCATGACTCGACGATAACGCGTGGCGCGCGGCGCCGCGCGTTCTTAAGCGAAGCTTCAGGGATGATGCATGAGACTTAACAACAGGATGGTGCGTGCGGCAATCGCGGTGGTGTCGCTGGTCGGGCCGACTGCTGTCGTCGATGTCGCGTACGCTGCCGATCTGCCGACGTTCCAGCTCCAGATGAACGACGGCAAGCTGAACCCGGCTCGCATCGAAGTGCCTTCCGGCCAGCGTATCAAGATCGAAGTGCATAACGTCGGCAAGGGCGCGGCCGAGTTCGAGAGCGTCGAGCTGCGCAAGGAAAAGGTATTGGCGCCCGGCGCGTCGTCGTTTGTCGTGATCGCGCCGCTGTCGCCGGGCGAGTACAAGTTCTTCGACGATTTTCATCAGCAGGCGCAAGGCGTGATCGTCGCGAAGTAAAAGAAGCAGCAGGGCAGCGGTAGCAGAGCAGCAATTGCGGGCACCGGTTCGGGCAGTCGGTCGATGTCCACGGTCACACAGGCAAGGATCGGGAGCGCGCAGGCGCTCCCTGCAATGCGGTTGGAGGGTTTGATGGGTCAGGTGATGTTCGTGGTGTGGCGGGAGAGTGTCGAGGCGCTGCTGGTAGTCGGCATCCTGTATGCGTGGCTGAAGAACGGCGACGAGAATGCGCGGCGCGGCTTGCCTTATCTGTGGGCGGGCGTCGGCGCGGGCGTGCTCGCGGCGATCGCGCTGGGCGCCGCACTGGTCGGCTTCACTGAAGTTCTTTCAGGCGACGCGCAGGACTATTTTCAGACCGCGATCGTGCTGATCGCCTGCGTGCTGATCGTGCAGATGGTGCTATGGATGAAGAAGCACGGCCGCACGCTCAAGCGCGACATGGAGCAATCGCTGCAAAAGAGCACGCAGGATGCGAACTGGTGGGGCATCACGCTGCTCGTCACGCTCGCCATCGCCCGCGAGGGCAGCGAGACGGTGATCTTCCTTTACGGCGTCGGCTTTGGCCAGTCGGGGCATGTTCCGGTGAGCCAGTCGCTGGCGGCGCTGATCGGACTCGCGCTAGCGTTCCTGACCTTCTACGTGCTGCAACTGGGCGGCAAGGTGTTCTCGTGGCGCCTTTTCTTCCGCGTCACCGAGATCATGCTGCTGTTCCTCGGCGCGGGCCTCTTCGAGACCGGCGTCGACAAGCTGATCGACAAGGAATTCCTGCCGACCATCGTCGACCAGGTGTGGAACTCGTCGTGGCTGCTCGATGATTCGAGCACGTTCGGCTCGCTCGTCGCGACGCTGACCGGCTATCGCGCGCATCCGGCGCTGATGAATCTGATTGCCTATGCCGTGTACTGGGCGGTCGTCTATCTGCTGATGCGCCGTGCGCAGCGCCCGCTCGCGCAACGTCAGGCGGGGCGCACCGCATGAGTAGCGTGGTAAGCCGACCGGGCCGGCTTGCCGAAGCCGGCCAGTGGATGCAACGCCACGGCGCGGCAATCCGCGCCATCCAGTGGGTGGTCGTCGCCGTTTATGCATTTCTGATCCTCGTTCCGGCCTTCACGCCGCTGCCCGGCGATACCGCGCACCTGTGGAACAACCTGACGCTGGCCGCGCAGTTCGTGTTCTGGGGCATCTGGTGGCCGTTCGTGCTGCTGTCGATGGTGATGCTCGGCCGCGTCTGGTGCGGCGTGCTGTGCCCGGAAGGCGCGCTCGCCGAGTTCGCGAGCAAATTCGGCCGCGGCCGCGCGATTCCGCACTGGATGCGCTGGGGCGGGTGGCCGTTCGTCGCGTTCGGCATCACGACCATCTATGGACAGATGGTGAGCGTCTATCAGTATCCGAAAGCGGTGCTGCTGGTACTCGGCGGATCGACGTTCGCGGCGATGATCATCGGCTTGCTGTACGGGCGCGAGAAGCGCGTCTGGTGCAAGTATCTGTGCCCCGTGAACGGGGTCTTTGCGCTGCTGGCGCGGCTGGCGCCATTTCACTACAAGGTCGACGAAGACGCGTGGCGCCGCTCGTACAAACAGGGCGAGC
Source organism: Paraburkholderia sp. SARCC-3016 (assembly GCF_031119615.1). Lineage (NCBI taxonomy): Bacteria > Pseudomonadati > Pseudomonadota > Betaproteobacteria > Burkholderiales > Burkholderiaceae > Paraburkholderia > Paraburkholderia sp. SARCC-3016. The sequence continues at coordinate 20,300 of NZ_JAVHZD010000009.1, forward strand.
ACGGCCACCGCGTGATACCGATCAATTGCGCGCCGCTCGTGCCGCTGCGCAATATGAAAGGCGCTGCAGCGTGCCATATGTGCGGGCGCTGCGCCGGCCATCGCGATGCGATTGCGCTGACGTGGCGCAAGCCTTCCACCGAAGTCGTCGAACTCGGCGACAAGCAGGCGAGCGCGTGGGACACGGCGCTGATTCTCTACGGCCTGCTCGGTATCGCGATCGGCGCATTCCACTGGACCGTGTCGCCGTGGTTCATCGGCGTCAAGCAGTTCCTCGCGACATGGCTGATCGACCGCGACATCACATGGCCGCTCGAAACCGACCACGTGCCGTGGTTCCTGTTCACGCACTATCCGGAGCAGAACGACGTCTTCTCGTGGCTCGACGGCACGATGGTGATCGGCTATATCGTCGTGACGGGACTCGCATACGGCACCGTGCTGCTGGCGCTGATGGCAGGTGCGTCGCGCGCGCTCGGCCGTTTCGACAGGACGCGCCTGCATCATCTCGCGCAGGCGCTGATTCCGATCGCGGGCACGGGCGTATTTCTCGGACTGTCGGCCACCACGCTATCGCTGTTGCGTGCCGAGCATGTGCCGCTTTTCTGGGCGTCGGATGTGCGGCTTACGATTCTCGCCATCGCGAACGTGTGGAGCGCCTGGCTCGCGTGGCTCGTCACGCGACGTCACAGCGAACGGCTTTTCCAGCGCGGGTTCGCCATGCTATGGTTCATCGCTGCATTGGCCGTCGTCGATAGCGCATGGTGGCTCATGTTCTGGGGCTGGGCGCGCTGACGGCGAATCGAGCGACCCGGTTAGGCCTCATGCAGGCCTGTACGGAGACTACCGTGAGAAGCAAACTTGTTCTGACCGACGACGACGTCAGGAAAATGGCCGCCGCTGCCGAAGCGCACGCGGCCTCGAACCAGTGGCATGTCACGATCGCGATCTTCGACGAAGGCGGCCATCTGCTCTATCTGCACCGCGGCGATGGCGTCGCGGCGAGCACCGTCGAAATGGCGATCGGCAAGGGCCGCACCGCGCTGCTCGGGCGGCGCGAAACCAAGGTCTACGAAGACATCATCAAGCAGGGGCGCACCGCGTTCCTGAGCGCGCCTTTGATCGCGATGGTCGAGGGCGGCGTGCCGATCATCGTGAATGGCGAGGTGGTCGGCTCGATCGGCGTGTCGGGCGTGAAGTCCGATCAGGACGCGTCGATCGCGCGGGCCGGCATCGCCGCGCTCGATGAGGCGCACACGCCCTGATACGCGACCGCTGAAAGCGCAAAAGCCGCGCAGGGGTTTATCCATTTGCGCGGCTTTTGTCGTATCGCTTAGCTGCATCGCGATGCACTGGCCCGATTGGTCGATACGGCCATATGACGCGTTGCCATGCGTGAGAACCAAAAAAAGTGGCCTGGCTGGCTTCGACGGCTGGCTTGGGTGTCTGCACGAAGGGGTCTAGATCTCGCGTGCAAGCCGTCGTGGCTGGCTAAAGCCCAACACCTCTCGCAGAGGTGGTCCCCACAATACCCTTTAGTACTGCAATCAGCGACTGCAACGCTGCCTTTTCACGCAGCGTCTACTTCGTCAGAATCAGTTTGCCCAGACGCGTTGCGCGCAACTGGTACGTCTCGCCGTTGTGCGTGATGCTGATGTGACTGCGGCCCTGCAGCAGCGTTTCGCTGCGGACGACGCGTTCGGCGACACGTTCTCCAGCCGATGACTCCGGCGACGCTGCCGCGGCGTTACCCGCGCGTTCCGCGGTAGGCGTGGCGGCCGGTGCGCTGGTCTTGCTCGCACGGCTGGTCGTCAGCGCTTGCGCGGCGGGGCGGCGCAGGCTCAACGTTGAAGGGCGCGTCACGTTCGTCATTCGGTGCCATCGGTTTGTCGATTCGATGGAGTTGATTCTAAATGATAACCATTCCTATTCACAAGAAATCGAAATTCATCGGAATGACGATCTGATAGTGAAGATCGAAAAGGCAGCCGTGGGCGCGTCTGCGCGAGTCTGCGGGCGAGTGCCGCAACGGAGTCAGTGCAGTCGGTCCGGCGTGTTGTGCCCGAGCACGTACTCGCGAATCAGGCGCACCGTATCGATATCGGATTCGCGATACGCGGATTTCACGATTTCCTGCGTCTGGCGCACGTCGTTGTCGGCCGGCTTCTCTTCGGTAGTCGGCAGCGTCGTCCGATACTCGAAGCGCAGGAACAGCTGCAGTGCGTCGGGCTGCTCGATTGTCATCGTAAGCGAGCCGCCGACGTGCGCCGACGTCGCCATGATGTCGTAGCGCACGCTTTCTTTCGGTTCAAGCGTGACGCGATCGCGCACGGTGGCATGGCCGTAATGCAGTTCGCGCTCGAGCGTGCTTTCGGTGCGCGACAGTATCGTGCAACTGTCGAGGCCCAGTACGAAGAGTTGCGGCTGTTCAGCGCGCAGCACGAGGCCTTCCCAAAGCTGATCGCGCGTCATGTCTTCCATGAGCGGGTTCAGCGGGTCGTTGATCTGGATCAGATGTTCGAAATTCAAAACGGCAGCTTCCTCGTTGTCGCGAACGGCGCGTCGGCATCGTCACCTCAGATCGTCGGATCGTCGCATCAGTGCGGCGCATCAGTACGTCGCATTACATGGGGCGCACGACGTGCGACATCGACCTTGCCTCGGCGCCACGTCGCGGCGCATATCAAACAGCGGTCAAACCCGTGCGGATCGCAATCGGCCGCGTCAGGATCTTGTGGACGGGACATGCATTGGCGATCTGCAGTAACCGTTCCCGCTGCTCGTCGGACAAATTGCCTTCGAGCGAAATCTGGCGGTCGATCGTCGATCCTTCGTCGCCGGTTTCAATCGACAGCGTGACGTGCACATCGTCGAGCGGCCAGCCTTTTCGTTGCGCATACATCTTCAGCGTGATCGATGTGCATGCGCCAAGGCTCGACAGCAGCAGGCTCACCGGCGTCGGTCCGCGGTCGCCGCCGCCCAGCGATTCGGGCTCGTCGGCGAGCCACGTATGTGCGCCGTCGTCGAAAAGAACCTGGAAGTTCGTCGAGCCGATATGTGCGCCGACCTTGGGCTCTGCCATGTACGCTCCTTTAACGGTAGATTGCAGCGCGCGGGCATGAAGCCTGAGGCCCCTGACGCCCCTGAAGCCCCTGAAGCCCCTGAAGCCCCCCGAGGCCATCGACGTGCATCAGACGCCGCGCGCAAGGCGAACCGCTATTGTGACCGAAATCGCGCGAAACATCGTGTTGGCGTGGGCAACGCCAGCGCGGGCTCGCAATGCGTGCTCATGCGTCAAACGCATCAATGCGCGATGCTGCCCATACGGCCCGCCTGGTAGTCGATCACCGCCTGGCGGATTTCGTCTTCCGTGTTCATCACGAACGGGCCGTAGCGAACGACCGGTTCGTTGAGCGGCACGCCGCCGAACAGCAGCACATCGAGCGGCTCGTCGCCGGCCGCGAGCGTGATGCTGTCGCCATCGGCGTTGAACACGACCATCTTCCGCGCGTCGATCGATTGCCGGCTTTCGCCATACAGGCCCGTGCCCGACAGACCGTAAGCGAACACGCGGTATTCGCGCGGCACCGGATGCACGAGTCGTGCGCCTGGCTGCAGCGTGAAATGCTGATACAGAATCGGCGTGCGCGTTTCGATCACCGCTTTTGCACCGAGCGCTTCGCCTGCGATGAGCTTCACGCGAACCTTGCCGTCCGCCGACGTCGCAACCGGAATACGTGTCGACGGTATCTCCTGATAGTGCGGTGCGATCATCTTGTCGCGGCGCGGCAGGTTCACCCAAAGCTGCAGCCCGTGCACGCGGCCGCCCGTCGCAACGAACGAAGGGTCAGGCATCTCGCTGTGCACGACGCCGGCGCCCGCCGTCATCCATTGCACATCGCCCGCATGCAGCGTACCGGAATGTCCTGCCGAATCCTTGTGGCCGAATTGCCCTTCGAGCACATACGTAACCGTTTCGAAGCCGCGATGCGGGTGGTCGGGTGCGCCCTTCGCTTCGCCCGGCGCATAGTCGACCGGGCCCATTTCGTCGAGCAGCAAAAATGGGTCGAAGTCCATCAGCATTCGGGTAGGGAACGGACGGTGGACGACAAAACCACCGCCTTCGGTCGTGCGAACGGCGGGATACGTGCGTTCGATCGTTCGGGTCGAGCTCATCAAAGTCACCTCGAAAAATGGGGAATGGCGTTATTTTTGAAACGTAGGGCTATTATATGGACCGCTTTTGGCGCTAACAGTGGGCGCGCCGCAATGGATTGTTCTACCAGTGGAACGATAAGATGAAGATCGATTCGCATAACCTGAACGACCTCATGTACTTTTCGCAGGTCGTCGAGCACGGCGGTTTTTCCGCTGCCGAGCGCGTGCTCGGCATCTCGAAGTCGCGGCTATCGCGCCGCCTGACGGAACTCGAAGGCTCGCTCGGCGTGCGACTGTTGCAGCGTTCGACGCGCAAGCTCGCGCTGACCGAAGCGGGCCATCTGTTTTATCAGCACTGTCAGGCGATGCTCGCGGAGGCGCAAGCGGCCGTCAACGTCGTGCAGCAACTGCGTTCGTCGCCGCGCGGCACGGTTCGCGTGAGCGTGCCCGTCACCGTCTCGCAAACGATCATGTCGCAGATTCTTCCCGAGTTCATGCATCGTTACCCGGAAGTGCACATCGTGATGCGCGTGACGAACCGTGTCGTCGATCTGTTCGAAGATTCGATCGATGTCGCGCTGCGTGTGCGTTCGGATCCGCCCGATAACTCGAACATCATCGTGCGGCCGCTGTGGCGCACGGAGCAGATGCTCGTCGGCGCGCCGAGCCTGTTGGACCAGAACGCTCCGCCGCTGCAGCCGTCGGACCTGAACCGCTTCGAGACGCTCGATACGCCGACCCACGACGGCCGTTACGTATTCAATCTGATTGCGCCCGATGGCACACGGCATATGCACGAGCATGAACCGCGCCTCGTCACCGCCGACCTCGGGACGATACGCGAGGCGGCGATGGCGGGCGTCGGCATCGCCGCGCTGCCGGAAATGCTGTACGGCGCCGCGTTGCGTTCGGGCCAGTTATCGCCGGTGATGCCGGGCTGGACGCTGCCGTGGCCGCAGCTGTATGCGGTGTTTCTGTCGCGGCAGGGCATGGTGCCCGCGGTGCGGACTTTCGTCGATTACCTCGTCGAAATGCTGGATCCCGATGCGGGCAAATACATCACGCGCGAGTGCCCGACGCGATTTTCCGCCGAACTGGAGCACACCGAAACCCATGCCAACGCGCGAGCGGAATCGCTATAGGCAGTGCCAGGTATCGAGGATGCTGCTCGCGGCTGCTGCATGGCTGGCGGTTTGATTTAGGCATTCGAGCGCGCGCATCGATCAGTACTTTCAATGGCCGTTTGCTTGAATGCGCGCCCCGCCAGGCCTATATTGGAATCCCGTTCGCAAGGGAGCTTCCTATGCGAAAACTCATGGCCGCTATCATAGCGAGCCTGATAGGGCTGACCGCGCTGTCCGTGTCGACCACGGCTGTCGCATGCGGTGATGCTGGCTACTCTTCCGATGGCAAGTAATCCCGCCGCCCGAAGGCGCCGCGTGCGCAAGGAAAAAAGGCCTTCATCCGACGATGAAGGCCTTTTACTTTATCTGCTTTGTCCGTCCAGCGCGTGAGCTCAGAGCTCAGGGCTTCCCGACCGGCTGCGTGACGAAGCCGATTTTCGTCAGTCCGCCTGCCTGCGCAGCGGACATAACGTCGGCCACCTTCTCGTACGCAACCTTACGATCCGCATTCAGATGCAGTTCCGGCTGCGGCGTCTGCTGTGCCGCCGCAGCGATCTTCGCACGCAGATCGTCATCGGAAATTTTCTTGTCGTCCCACATTACGTTGCCGTCGGCGTCGATCGACACGGTGACCTGCGCCGGCTTCGTGTCTTCCTTCTGGCTGCTCGCGTGCGGCAGATCGATCTTCACCGCATGGCGGATCACAGGAATCGTCACCATGAAGACGATCAGGAGAACCAACATGACGTCGACGAGCGGCGTCATGTTGATTTCGTTCATCAGGCCGTCGTCGTCGTCGCCGGCGAAAGGGCTCATTGCCATCGAAGTGCCTCGTCAATCAGTTCGCGTTGGCGGCATGGGCCGGGCGTCGCTGCGCCGCCAGCCGAAGACCGTCAGCGCTACGCCGCGACGACGACAGACGCGCGCCCGTCACGAAGAACGCGTGCAAGCCGTGCGCGAAGCGGTTGAGTTTCGTGACGATGCCCTTGTTCGCGCGCGTCAGCGCGTTGTATGCGAGCACCGCGGGAATCGCGACGAACAGACCGGCCGCGGTCATGATCAGCGCCTCGCCGACCGGACCGGCCACCTGGTCAATCGACGACTGGCCGGTTGCGCCGATCGTCAGCAGCGCGTGATAGATGCCCCACACGGTGCCGAACAGACCGACGAACGGCGCGGTACTGCCGATCGACGCGAGAATCGCGAGACCGCTCTGCATGCGCGCGACGCAATCGTCCATCGTGTCTTTGAGGCAGCGCGTGATCCAGTCGGACACATCCATGCGGTCATGCAGATGCGGTTGCGTCTGGTGATGATGATCGGCGGCTTCCTGGCCCGACAGCGCGAGCGCGAGGAACGGATTGTCCTGCGGCGTCGACTTGCCGCTGCCGAGTTTGCCGATACCTTCGGCGAGATCGTCCGAATGCCAGAACGCGCGCTCGGCGTTTTTCGTGAGCCGGTTCAGGCGCATCACGCCGAGGCTCTTGACGACGATCACGGTCCACGACAGCACCGACATGATCAGGAGCGCGAGCGCGATGCCGCGCGTCACGAAATCCCCTTGCGCCCACACGTGGGCCATACCGTAGTTTTGCATTGCCATTCCTTCTTTTTGAAAACTGCGTCAGCGGTTCGACGGCGCCGACAGATCGAATTCCGCGTTGACTGCGCTGGAGCGCCCGCCCATGCGCAGGCTCAATCCTTGAGGCCGAACTCGAACGGTTGCGTGTACGTTGCGCGGATCGGCTGGCCGTTTTCCAGATACGGCTTGCAGGAACTCGAACGCATCGCCGAGATCGCGGCGTCGTCGAGCCGGTCGAAACCGCTGCTCTTTTTGAGCTCGATGTTTTCGATCTTGCCCGTCAAGCCGACGACGAAACGCACGTACGCAGTGCCGCTTTCGCCGCGGCGGCGCGACAAGGCCGGATAGTCGGGAGCCGCGATGCTGCAGTCGAGATGCGAGACGCTCTTCGGTGCCGACAGCGCAAGCGTCGGCCTGGCGGTTGCGGGCGGCGCCGCCGCTTCAGGCGGCGCGGCGGGCGCGGGCGGAGCGGGCGGCGCCGGCTCGGGCGAGGCGATCTCGTGTTGCGACGGCGCGGCCGCTTCGGGCAGCGGCGTCGGTGCCGGTTTTTGCACCGGCGTCGGCCGCGGCTGGACCTTCGGCTTTTCGCGATGGACCGGCGGCGTGGGTTTCGGCGGCGGCGTCGGCGTCGACTGGATTGCCGCCGGCGCGGCCACGGGCGGAGCGGGCGGGCTCAGCAGTTCGGCCGTGATCGAGCGCAGTTCGACTGGCTTCGGCATGGGCTTGTCGCGCATCGTCAACACAATGACGATGAGCACGGCATGCACGGCGAGAACCGCGACGATCGCCGCCGCGAGGCGCGGCCTGAACCGGGCGGATCCGGCGGGCGGGAAGCCTGCCGTGGTAGGGGAGGAAGCCTGCATGTTTAGCGTAGCGGCGCGCCGGCGATGCGGCACGTCAGGCAAAGCAAGGTCATTTGCGGAATATAAGCAGCGAAATGAACAGCGTCGTGACAAAACCAATCAGCAATTCCATCCCGAACTCCTCGAGAATCGTGTCGCTGGCTTGAGTCCGATAACTGGGTGGCTTGCTGACGGCGGTTGGGCGCGGAGACTGCCGCGCCGGCAGAGCTTACGCGGCCTTGCGTTCGTAGAACCTCAGCGGGACGGCCTCAACCGGCGCATCCACGCCGCAGCGGCTCGCGCAGACGCCGCTTTGCGCCATCACGTCGCGCACGGTCTCCTCGCATTTGCCACAGCAGATCGCAACGCCGAGTTCGAACTGCAGCTCGTCGAAAGTATCGATGCCCTCGGCAATCGAGGCGCGGATTTTCCGGTCGGAAACGGATTTGCACACGCAGACAATCATGGTGGATCGCGATAGGCAACGTTAATGCGAATTATTATCATTTTGTAGACGCGGTTTGGCAAGCGCTACGTGCGGAATTTTGTAACAAAACCAGCCTCCTGGCAGGGTTTTCGCCGGCCGGACGTGCTGTGCCGCACTCAGGTGCGCGGAGAGCGGGAGGGCTGGATTTCGCGGGCGAAGGGAATCAGGCCGCTTCGGGCTCCGAACGCGAGGTAGGTGCCAGATCGGAGAGCTGATCGTCGCCAGGCGTAGTCGCTTGCGCCCCCGTTTTGGCCTCGATGTCGGCGTGCCCGGCCTCTTCGAGCTCGATCGTTCGGGGCGACGGAATCGTCACGCGTTCGACGGGCGCTTCGATATCGAGCAAGGTGCGCGTCAACTGCCGCAGATGCGCTCCGTCGCTCGTCGAGCAGAAGCGCGGCACGCCCGCCGCGGCGCCGGGAGCCGCGCGCAAACCGTGCTGGTCGAGTACGCGTTCGAGCTGGCGCGCGATCGCGACACTGGTGTCGATCAGCGCGAGCCGGTCGCCGACAAGATCGCGGATCGTGGCATCGAGAAACGGATAATGCGTGCAGCCGAGCACCAGCGTGTCTGCACCGGCATCGAGCATCGGCTGCAGATAGCCGTCGAGCAGCGCGCGCAATTCAGGCGAACCGAGGTCGCAGCGCTCGATTGCCTCGACGAGACCGTGGCCCGGCTGGCAGAGGAACCTGCAATCGGCCGCGTAACGCTCGTGCAGTGCGAGAAACCGCGCGCTGCGCAGCGTAACCTGCGTCGCCAGCACGCCGGCGACATGGGTCTTCGACTGCAGCGCCGCAGGCTTGATGCCGGGCTCGACGCCGATCACCGGAATCGGCAAGCGCTCGCGCGCCTGCGCGATCGACTGGGCGGTGGCCGTATTGCAGGCGACGACGAGCGCTTTTGCGCCCTGCGCGATTAGCCATTCGCCGATCGCAAGCGTGCGCTCGGCGATGAAATCGTCGTCGCGTGCGCCGTACGGCGCGTAACGCGAATCCGCGACGTAGATCACTGCTTCGTCGGGCAAGTGCGCACGCACGGCGCGCAGCACGGACAGCCCGCCGAGGCCCGAATCGAAGATGCCGACCGGCGCATGCGAGCCGACCGCCGGGATACGCTCCGCCGTCGGCGCGCCGGACGGCGAGGAGGGGGCGTTGATCGAAGCGGACGGCAAAGCGGTCATGGAAGGAAGAAAGCGTTCAGCACGAAAATCGTGCGGCGTATGCCACGGGCGCGCGATGACGATGAACGGCGATTGCGGCTAGCGCGATGCAAGTGGCCGGCAGTTTAACAGCATAGAAGCAGGATAGAAGCAGGACAGAAGCGTATCAAAGCGGAGCCGGACGGCAACTGCAGTACAAGCCATAACCGGCATGCGACATCACGTCAGATCGCATCGCATGTGCACTGCGCGGCCGAACGAAAACCAACGACCACGCGCGAGCATCGATCACAGCATCGTGCTTACGACTCCATCGAGTCGCCCATGCCCGATTGCTGGTAATTCTGAATGCCGACCTTGTCGATCAGGTCGAGCTGCGTTTCGAGCCAGTCGATATGTTCTTCGGTGTCTTCGAGAATCGACACGAAAATTTCGCGCGACACGAAATCGCGTACCGATTCGCAATGCGCGATCGCTTCCTTGCACGTTGCCTGCGAGCCTTGCTCGAGTTTCAGATCGCACTCGAGAATCTCTTTGGTTTCTTCGCCGATGAGCAGCTTGTGCAGGTCTTGCAGATTGGGTAGCGCATCGAGCATGAAAATACGTTCGATCAGTTTATCGGCGTGCTTCATTTCGCCGATCGACTCGTCGTATTCGTGCTTGCCGAGCTTGTCGAGGCCCCAATGTTTGTACATCCGCGCGTGCAGAAAATACTGGTTGATCGCAGTCAGTTCGTTCTTCAACTGCGCGTTCAGATATTCAATGACCTTCTTGTCGCCTTGCATGATGGTATTTCCTCTTGGAGACCGGGCAGATTTGATTTTCCACAACAATAAACGCCCGGTTCGAAAATGCCAAGAACAGATGTGGTTGATGAGAATCGTTTGCGCGAATCGGCTTCGCGCCTGATTGATAAGAATGCTCTGAACGATAAAAAGGCCGGGACCTGAAGCCCCGGCTTTGCTTCTTTAAAGCGGTGCAGACCGCTTGAGCCGCCAACGGTGTTCAGGCGGTCGCGACCGGAATCTTGCCGATCTTCGCTTGCCATTCCTTCGGCCCGGTCTGATGGACCGACGTGCCGTTCGAGTCGACGGCGACGGTCACCGGCATGTCCATCACATCGAACTCGTAGATCGCTTCCATGCCGAGGTCTTCGAATGCGAGCACCTTCGCGCTGCGAATCGCCTTCGAGACGAGATAGGCGGCGCCGCCCACGGCCATCAGGTACGCGGCCTTGTGCTTGCGGATCGATTCGATCGCAACGGGACCGCGCTCGGCCTTGCCGATCATCGAGATCAGGCCTGTCTGCGCCAGCATCGTCTCGGTGAACTTGTCCATGCGCGTCGACGTCGTCGGCCCTGCCGGGCCGACCGCTTCATCGCGTACCGGATCGACCGGGCCAACGTAGTAAATCACGCGATTCGTGAAATCGACCGGCAACTTCTCGCCCGCGGCCAGCATGTCGGCGATGCGCTTGTGCGCGGCGTCGCGGCCCGTCAACATCTTGCCGCTCAACAGCAAGGTCTGGCCCGGCTTCCAGCTCGCGACTTCTTCGGGCGTGAGCGTATTCAGATCGACGCGCTTGCTCGTTTCGGTGTTCGCGGTCCATTGCACTTTCGGCCATGCATCGAGTGACGGCGGCTCGAGCTTCGCGACACCGGAGCCGTCGAGCGTGAAATGCGCGTGACGCGTGGCCGCGCAGTTCGGGATGATCGCGATCGGCTTGCTCGCCGCATGCGTCGGCGCGGCCATGATCTTCACGTCGAGCACCGTGGCCAGACCGCCGAGACCTTGCGCACCGATACCGAGCGCGTTCACTTTCTCGTGCAGTTCGACGCGCAGTTCTTCGATCCAGTCTTGCGGGCCGCGCGCGATGACGTCCTGAATGTCGATCGAATCCATCAGCGATTCCTTGGCCATCAGCATCGCCTTCTCCGCCGTGCCGCCGATGCCGATGCCGAGCATACCCGGCGGGCACCAGCCCGCGCCCATCGTCGGCACGGTCTTGAGCACCCAGTCGACGATCGAATCGGACGGATTCAGCATCGCGAACTTCGACTTGTTTTCCGAGCCGCCGCCCTTCGCCGCGACCTGCACATCGATCTTGTCGCCGGGCACGATCTCATAGTGAATCACCGCCGGCGTGTTGTCTTTCGTGTTCTTGCGCGCGCCTTCGGGCGGGCTCACGATCGATGCGCGCAGCACGTTGTCGGGATGCATATAGCCGCGGCGCACGCCTTCGTTGATCATGTCGGTGACGCTCATCGTGGCGCCGTCCCAACGCACGTCCATGCCCACTTTCACGAACACGGTGACGATGCCGGTATCCTGGCAGATCGGCCGGTGGCCTTCGGCGCACATGCGGCTGTTGGTCAGGATCTGCGCGATCGCATCCTTTGCCGCAGGGCTTTCTTCGAGCTCGTAAGCACGGCCGAGCGCCTGGATATAGTCCAGCGGGTGGTAATAGCTGATGTATTGCAGCGAATCGGCGATGCTCTGAATCAGGTCTTCCTGTTTGATAACGGTCATGGCTAGCTCAGTGGGGACATTGGCGTTTTTTGTCGTGATCGCGAATGCGCTATCACTCATGCGCCTTCAGGGGAGGAGAAATCGGTGGTCTCGGGCGCCTTCGGTTTGCGCGGCGCGGGCTCGTGAAAGTGCTCGGGATGCGTGTGCGTCGTCAGTCGGTCGACGAGTGCCATTACGACCGCCGACAGCAGGAACGCGAGATGAATGAGCACCTGCCAAAGGATTGCGTGTTCGCTGCGCTGGTCGGGATCGATAAAGGTCTTTAACAGATGGATCGACGAAATGCTGATCAGCGCCATCGAAAGCTTGACCTTCAGCACGCCGGCGTTCACATGGTCGAGCCATTCGGGCTCATCGGGATGGCCTTCTACGCCCAGACGCGACACGAACGTTTCGTAGCCGCCGACGATCACCATGATCAGCAGATTCGAGATCATCACCACGTCGATCAGGCTCAATACGACGAGCATCGTGCTCGTTTCGTCGAGCTTCATCGCCGACGTGACGAGATGCCAGACTTCCTTGAGGAAAAGCACCACATAAACTGCTTGCGCGACGATGAGGCCCAGATACAGCGGCACCTGCAGCCAGCGGCTCATGAAGATGATGGTGGGCAGCGGGCGCATGCGGCGGCGGGGCGAGTGGCGGCCGGGATCGAAGTTCGAGGCGGACATAGGCGGTCAGGATCGCGGAAGAGGTCGCCGGTCGTGCCGGCTGGGGGCTGCGCCGGGTCAGTTCCGTTTCGGACGTGCGCGCGGCGCGACATTGTACCGCGACACCCGCCGGCGCCGCGCCGCTGGGGATAATCGCGTCGATATGTGTGCCCGTTGCCGCTTCGCTGGAAGAAAAATGCTCAGTTCAGTTAGCATTGCAGGAGTGGAGTATCACCGTGCAACGCGGCGAGTAGGGGATGACCCGAATGGGTAGGGCCGCGTAAGTGCACGGTAAGTTGCGGCGTTTAATTTGGCACGGTAAGGGGTCGGCAGGGCGGTATCCGACCTGTGCGCGAAGCGCACTCATCTGAAGTTACGTACGCGCTGGCCGACGGGCGCGATGTTGCGTTGCCGCATGCGTGTTTGCTTCACATCGTGCCGAACGGCGCGGATCGTCACGCGACTTCGTTGTGCACAAGGGTAAGGAGACAGGCGCCACGCTGCGCTCGCAAGCGCTACGCGCAAGCCGGCGTCATACGGCGTGCCGAGGCACGCCGGCACAGGTTTTACGTTTCATCTTCACCAAGGGGTAGTCGATGTCAGCGATTGAATCCGTTCTTCAGGAACGCCGCGTATTCCCGCCGTCCGCCGAAACGATGAAAGCGGCCACGATATCCGGCATGGACGCTTACCAGGCGCTCGTCGCCGAAGCGGAACGCGATTACGAAGGTTTCTGGGCGCGACTGGCGCGCGAAACGCTCAGTTGGCACAAGCCGTTCACGAAGGTGCTCGACGAATCGAACGCGCCGTTCTACAAGTGGTACGACGATGGCGAGCTCAATGCGTCGTACAACAGCCTCGATCGTCATGTCGAAGCGGGCAACGGCGAGCGCGTCGCCGTGATCTTCGAAGCCGACGACGGCACCGTGACGCGTGTCACGTACGCGGACATGCTGCAGCGTGTGTCGCGCTTCGCCAATGCGCTGAAAAAGCGCGGCATCAAGAAAGGCGATCGCGTCGTCATCTATATGCCGATGTCGATCGAAGGCATCGTCGCGATGCAGGCATGCGCGCGCATCGGCGCGACGCATTCGGTCGTGTTCGGCGGCTTCTCGTCGAAATCGCTGAACGAGCGCCTCGTCGACGTCGGCGCTACAGCGCTGGTGACCGCCGACGAGCAGATGCGCGGCGGCAAGGCGCTGCCGCTCAAGAGCATCGCCGACGAAGCGCTCGCGATGGGCGGCTGCGACGCGGTGAAGAACGTGATCGTTTATCGCCGCACGGGCGGCAAGGTTGCCTGGAACGAAGGCCGCGATCTGTGGATGCATGAAATCACGCAAGGCGAAAGCGATCAGTGCGCGCCGGAATGGGTCGGCGCCGAGCATCCGCTTTTCATCCTGTATACGTCGGGTTCGACGGGCAAGCCGAAGGGCGTGCAGCACAGCACGGGCGGCTATCTGCTGTGGGCCGCGCAGACCATCAAGTGGGCGTTCGACTGGAAGCCGACCGACGTGTTCTGGTGCACGGCCGACATCGGCTGGGTCACCGGCCACAGCTATATTGCTTACGGGCCGCTCACGCTCGGCGCGACGCAAGTCGTGTTCGAAGGCGTGCCGACCTATCCGAACGCGGGCCGCTTCTGGGACATGATCGCGAAGCACAAGGTCACGCTGTTCTACACGGCGCCGACGGCGATCCGTTCGCTGATCAAGATGGCCGACGCGGACCCGAAGGTACATCCGAAGAGCTACGATCTGTCGTCGCTGCGCGTGCTCGGCACGGTCGGCGAACCGATCAATCCCGAAGCATGGATGTGGTACTACGAGCAGGTCGGCGGCGCGCGCTGTCCGATCGTCGATACGTGGTGGCAGACCGAAACCGGCGGCCATATGATCACGCCGGTGCCGGGCGCGACGCCGCTCGTGCCGGGTTCGTGCACGCTGCCGCTGCCGGGCATCATGGCCGCTGTCGTCGACGAAACGGGGCAGGACGTGCCGAACGGCCAGGGCGGCATTCTGGTCGTGAAGCGTCCGTGGCCGTCGATGATCCGCACGATCTGGGGCGACGCCGAGCGCTTCAGGAAGAGCTACTTCCCGGACGAGCTGGGCGGCAAGCTGTATCTCGCCGGCGACGGCAGTATCCGCGACAAGGAAACCGGCTACTTCACGATCATGGGCCGCATCGACGACGTGCTGAACGTGTCGGGTCACCGGCTCGGCACGATGGAGATCGAATCGGCGCTGGTCGCGAATCCGCTCGTGGCGGAAGCGGCCGTGGTTGGCCGCCCCGACGAAACGACGGGCGAAGCGGTATGCGCGTTCGTGGTGCTGAAGCGCTCGCGTCCGGAAGGCGATGAAGCGAAGCAGATCGCCAACGACCTGCGCAACTGGGTCGGCAAGGAAATCGGGCCGATCGCGAAGCCGAAGGACATCCGTTTCGGCGACAACCTGCCGAAAACGCGCTCGGGCAAGATCATGCGGCGCCTGCTGCGCTCGCTGGCGAAGGGCGAGGAGATTACGCAGGATGTGTCGACGCTCGAGAACCCGGCGATTCTCGATCAGTTGGGCGAGTCTCGCTGAAGTGAAGCGCGGCTGAAGCAGGCGAAGCGCTTCAGAAAGCAATACAGCAATACCACGACAGTCGTATTGCAGTCGTACGAAAGGCCGTTGCGCGGACAATCCTGATTGCGTGCGCAACGGCTTTTTGTTAAATAGGCGCATGGCCGCGCCACACGCTTCGAACCGACAAACAATCAATCCACCGCCTGAGCCGCCGCCGGTTTCAGACGCGATGGCGCTCGCGCATCGTCGTTACTGGCGATTCAATCTGATGCTGATCGCGACGCTGATGGTGATCGGCTTCGTCGTATCGTTTATTGTGCCGGCCGCCTCGCGAGGGTTGGCGGGTGTGCGGCTCTTCGGGTTCAGCTTGCCGTTCTATGTCGGCGCGCAGGGGGCGATTCTCGTCTACCTGGCGTTGATCGTCGTCTACATCGTCTCGATGCAATTCGCGGATCGCGCATTGCAGCGTGCATTCGAAGCGGATGCCGCCGCGCGGCAAGCGAACCGATGAAGCTCGCGCATCGGCTGATCCGCTCGTATTCGATTTATACGCTCGGCTTTCTGCTTTTTATCCATATTGCGTGGCGCATCGAAGCGGCGAACGGGCCCGGCATGTGGGTCGGCTATGTGTTCCTGTTCGTGCCGATCGCCGTCTATGCGGTGATCGGTTTGCTGTCGCGCACGTCGGATCTCGTCGAATACTACGTGGCGGGGCGGCGCGTGCCGTCGGCGTTCAACGGCATGGCGACCGCGGCCGACTGGCTTTCCGCGGCATCGTTTATCGGCCTTGCGGGTTCGCTCTACGCGACCGGCTACGATGGCCTTGCATACATGATGGGCTGGACCGGCGGTTACTGCCTCGTCGCGTTTCTGCTCGCGCCGTATGTGCGCAAACTCGCGCGCTATACGATTCCCGATTTTCTCGGCACACGGTTTTCGAGCAACGCGGTACGCGGACTCGCGGCACTCGCGGCGATTCTCTGTTCATTCGTGTATCTGGTCGCGCAGATTCAGGGTGTCGGCTTGATCGCGACGCGCTTTATCGGCGTCGATTTCGCGATCGGGATTTTCTGCGGACTGGCGGGCATACTCGTGTGCTCGTTTCTGGGCGGGATGCGCGCGGTGACATGGACGCAGGTCGCGCAATACATCATTCTGATCGCCGCGATCCTGATTCCGATTTCGATGATCGCGCACAAGGACGGGCTTGGCTGGGTGCCGCAGTTCAACTATGGGCGCGTGATGGAGCGCGTCGAAGCGCTCGAGCGCGACGTGCGCAGCGCGCCGCAGGAGCAGGCCGTGCGCGAGGTGTACCGGCGGCACGCGGCCCAGATACAGACGGAGATCGACGCGTTACCGCAATCGTTCGTCGACGGGAAGAATGCGTTGACGCAACGGCTCGAGGAGCTGCGCCGACACAACGGGCCGCTGCGCGAAATCGCCGAACTCGAACGCACGCTGGCGCGGTTTCCGCGCGACGCGGCGGCGGCGCGGGTCGTATGGACGCAGCAACGCGATGAACTGCTCGCGTTGGCCGCGCCGCCCGTGCCGATGCATGAGCCGTTTCCCGATGAAGGCGAAGAAGAAAGACGCGTGCACAAGCGTAATTTTCTTTCGCTGCTGCTGTGCCTTTCGTTGGGGACGGCGAGCCTGCCGCATATTCTGACGCGCTATAACACGACGACGTCGGTCGCTTCCGCGCGTCGCTCGGTGGGGTGGACGCTGTTTTTTGTCGCGCTCTTCTATTTGACTGTGCCGGTGCTTGCGGTGTTGATCAAGTACGAGATCTTGACGAATCTGGTCGGCGGGCGCTTTTCGGACTTGCCGCAATGGGTGATGCAGTGGCGCAAGGTCGAGCCTTATCTGATCAGTATTGCGGACCTGAATGGCGACGGCATCGTGCGTTGGAGCGAGATCCGCATGCAGCCCGATATGGTCGTGCTGGCCGCGCCGGAGATTGCGGGACTGCCGTATGTGATGTCGGGGTTGATTGCGGCGGGTGCGCTCGCCGCGGCGCTTTCGACGGCGGACGGTCTGTTGCTGACGATCGCGAATGCGCTGTCGCACGATGTCTACTATCACATGGTCGATCCGCAAGCATCGAGTCAGCGGCGCGTGACGATCTCGAAGATCCTGCTGCTGGGCGTGGCATTGTTTGCGTCGTATGTCGCGTCGTTGAATACGGGGAATATTCTGTTTCTGGTCGGCGCGGCGTTTTCGCTGGCCGCGTCGAGTCTGTTTCCTGTGCTCGTGCTCGGCGTGTTCTGGAAGCGGACGACGCGTCTGGGCGCCGTGGCCGGGATGGTGGCGGGGCTCGCGGTGTGCGTCTATTACATCGTGTCGACGTACCCGTACTTCACGCAGATGACGGGCTTTGCCGGGCCGCGGTGGTTTGGGATCGAGCCGATCAGCTCGGGCGTGTTCGGTGTGCCGGCCGGGTTTGTGGTGGCGATCGTGGTGAGTCTGGTCGACCGGAAACCGGATGCTTATACGCGGGCGTTGGTGGACTATATCCGGCACCCCTGAGGGGGCTATTCCCGGGTGATGCGCGGGTGTTTGGCGGCGGTCCGTCCGCCGTTTGGCTGTCGGCCGTTCGGGGTATGGGCGAGCGCCCGGGAGTTTGCTATAATGCGCGTCCCCGCCGGAGAGATGGATGAGTGGTTTAAGTCGCACGCCTGGAAAGCGTGTATAGGTTAATAGCCTATCCGGGGTTCGAATCCCCGTCTCTCCGCCAGAACGGAATGATAAGCCGTTGAATCCAAAGAGATTCAACGGCTTTTTCTTTTTTGACTCATCAAGCGGCCATCATGGCGCGCATGAAGATGGCGAGTAACGCCGGAAGACTGGATGTCTTTCTTCTGGATTTACCGCAGCATCAAACGATATTAGCGCATACGAACATAGCGCTCGCGCATAGGCTTCGCGAAGAGCAAAACCGTGCGCCGGGCGAACCTTGCACGAGTTCCAGGAAGATATTTTTCCGCCCTTCAAGGACAATGCTCGACTCTCGCGAAAGCGACAGGCGTACGCCGCCGCTTTCGGAAGCAAACACCCGTTCGACAGAGAAGGGGCCCTTCGCCAACACCAGTCAGCAATCTTTTCAATGGTTACATCAGCCTGTTCGTCGGAACGCTGGAGCCCTGATTGTGAGGCAAGTACATCTTCAGCGACGTCGATCTTCCACGGGCATTGCACGTGAAGAACCCACTTTCCGATGTGCTTTATCGCGCCATTTGGTTGACCAGTTTTTAATTCTGTCGCCAAGTCTTTCTCAGGTTTCGAAAGAACCGGCAGACATTAGCGCGTAACTGTCAACGTCCTTCTCAAAGTTGCGGGCCTGGTGTCATCGGCGAAGCACTTGCCGGCGGTCATAAGCCAGATGACGAGCAAATCCGATAGCTTGACCGATAGAACAGATCATGGCTAGAGCGAGCGAATTAGCGGGGAGTTAGACAAAGACAAGACCGAACATCGCAGCAAGGCCTCACTGCGTTTTGATCACCACATGCCGATAAACGATCGTCCACACCGTCAACGCCGCATATACCGCGTAGCCGACGTAAGTCGAGATACGATGCGCGTCATCGGTGTCAAACGACAGCACGACTCCTAGCCGCGCCGCGTTTTCACAAACGAGGCCGATGCCCCAAACGGCCGTCATCAACCGGATCGATCTCGCGAGCGCGGGCCGGCTCAGCCACATCGCGTCGAATTCGGACTCGCGCCCCTGGCGCTCGCGCGATAGCGTCGAGCGCGCGAGATAGAAAACGAGCGGCCGCCGCAGCAGAAGCGAAAGCAGAAAAAGCACACCGACGATGCCGCTTACCAGAGGCTCACGCGCCGCGCGCAATGCATCGGCAGCACCGGATGCGAAGATCAGCACCGACATCGCGATGCTCGCGAGCACGAGCGCACTGAGCGCATCGAAGTGCCGATAACGCAAAAGATCGATCCCGATCCACACAAATAGCGGAACGGAAGAGACGAGCAACGCGCCGGGCAGGCCGATGTGCGGAAAGGCGATGCGATACGCCGCCGTCGGCAATACCACGTTGACGAAAAATGCCAGCCCGTAACGAACGGAGGGAATCATCGTGACCGCCTGCTTTCAGGTGGGACAGGTGCGGCGAGACGCGAGAAAGCAGCGCAAGTATATCGGTTCAACTTTCCGTCAATCTGCTGTAAGGCGCACACGCTTGCACGAGTCCCTGAAAGCGCCCATGTCGCTGAACGACTTCTTCGCCAGATGTATAGTCGCGGCCTCTCCGCATCTCGCGGCGAGCTCGCGTGCAGTTTGTTAGGAATCTGGAGGATTTATGGCATTCAATCACCGCGGCTTTCGGGTAACTGTCGATATGGCGCCCGACCCGTCCGGCACGCAATGGCATTGCGAGGCCACGATTGAGGGCATCGAAGAACGCACACGCCAGGCGCACATTCCAGGCGTCGACGTGACCTTCCCGAAGCTGAAAATCGACGTGCTGATGGCGATGAGCATCATCGAACGCAACGCAGTCACGTCGATTGACGATTGGCATACAGCGCAGGTTGCATCTACCCAACTGCCGTGCGAACTTCACTGATCGATAAACGCCGTTTGTGCCGTAATCGAGGCGGCAACCTGTCGTGACGATACGAAATCGCGACATGGCCGGAGGAGACAAATTGACGCACCGCCGAAGCTTACGAGGTCGAGGCAAGCTTACGGGTTTCGTCATGCCCAAGCTTCGGGTAAGCTGAAACCACGTCAAAACCGGGGAGCAGCGAATGACGCTCAGAATTACAGCTGTCACAATCGATCGCAATGTCCATCCGAATACCGTCTTCGTGGTTCTGCAGAATCCGGCAGGGGAGTCGGCGAAGGTGCAGGTTCACTTTCAAGCCAGCATGAACGTCAACGACTTCACGCTAAAAGAACTCGAGCGAATGGCTCACGAAGAGCTCAAGCGTCTCGAAGACTGATGCTGCGCTGACGGACCGCAATTCAGGTCCCAAGCAGGTGCAACACGATGTCGCGCGTCGACGGCTCACGCCGGTGCTCGAACAGATAGATCCCTTGCCATGTGCCAAGCACGAGGCGACCCTCTTCTACCGGCACGGACAACTGCACCTGCGTCAACGCCGTGCGCAGATGCGCAGGCATGTCGTCGAGTCCTTCCGTATCGTGTTCGTAGCGATGCGCATCTTCGGGCGCGATCGTCGCGAAGTATCGCTCGATATCGCGTTGCACCGATGGGTCCGCGTTCTCCTGAATTAGCAGCGATGCCGAGGTATGCCGGCAGAAAATCGTCAGCAACCCGACTTCAATCGACTGTTCCGCGACGAACTCCCTGATCTGCTTCGTCATGTCGACGAGTCCGCGCGTGCGCGCCCGCACGTGCAGATGGTGAAGCGCTTGCAGCATTCAAAACTCCCCAAGGTCATTGCGCTGGTTCAGCCGGCGCCCAGGACAATTGAAGCAATCAAAGCGAAAAATCGCTAAAGCTCAAGCATAGGCGGCGATGTGCGCGCGCAGCAACCGTATCGCCCATCGGGCTCGCTCTCTCTGAGGGTCGTCTAACCACGGGTAAACACCCACGGAAACATCAGACATCTGATGTATATTCGGTCCGTTAGCCGACTCCCTTGCCCCTATGCGCCTGTCCGTCGAACACTCGATGAGCGAGAAGATCCAGGAATCGCTGATGGCGATGATCCGCGAGCGATCGTTGAAGCCGGGCGACCAGATACCCACTGAAATGGAGCTTTGCGAGCTGTTGGGGGTCGGGCGGTCAAGCCTGCGCGAAGCGGTCGCGCAGATGATTTCGCATGGTCTGCTGTCGAGAGTACAGGGACGCGGCACGTTCATCAGACAAATTTCGCTTAAATTGCAAGGCGGCCTCGATGATCTGATGTCTGTAACCGACATGATCCGCAGCGTCGGTGCAGTGCCGTCCACGTGCCGGATCCAGATCGAGCATATCAAGGCGTCGGAAAGCCTGGCGGGCAAGCTGCAGATCAACGTCGGCGATGATTGCGTGCGCATCGAACGCGTGCGCTGTGCCGATGACGCGATTGCCGCCTACTGCATCGACACGGTGCCGAAGGCCGTTTTCGATGCGGCCGGCAGCGATCTCGGCGAGTCGCTGTTTGCGATGTTCGCACGCACGGGCCGCCGCCTGTCGCACACGCATACGTCGATCCAGCCGACCATCCTGACGCCGCGCGATCTGCCCGAACTCGGCGATGGCTTCGGTCTGTTTCTGCTGCTGGACGAGGTCGATTTCGATCAAAGCGGCGAGCCGCTTTGCTACAGCAACGACTACTACAACACGAGCATCTTCAAGTTCGACCTGGTTCGCAAGAAGCGATAACACGCGGGCACTAACGCCTGGCGCAAAAGCGCCAGAGAACGAACCGGGCATTGCGGTTCAACCGTGGAGGAGACAGTCCATGGAATTTGAGGCAATGAGTTGTGACGAACTCTCGGCTTATCTATGCAGCGTACCTTCAGTCTATGCGCTGCTGAACGAGCCTGGCCAACTCGACATTGCCGAAGTCGGCGACGGCAACCTGAACTACGTCTACTTCGCGAGCAATGCGAAGACACCCGAGAAAAGCGTGGTCGTCAAGCAGGCGCCGCCGTTTCTGCGTCTCGTCGGCAAGACCTGGCCGCTGACGCGGCACCGCATGGAGCGCGAGGTCGCGGCGCTGCGGCGCTTCGGCGCACTGTGTCCGCAACATGTGCCGCGCGTCTATCACGCCGACAACGAGCGCTTCCTGATGGTGATGCAGCGGCTGTCCTCGCATCGCATTCTGCGGCAAGGACTGATGGACGGCATCGTCTATCCGAAGCTTGCCGGCCATCTGTCGACCTATCTTGCGCATACGCTGTTTTTCGGCTCCGATCTCTATCTCGCGCCGGACGTGAAAAAGCAGGCCGTGAGCGCCGCGATCAACAGCGAGCTGTGCAAGATCACCGAAGACCTCGTCTTCACCTATCCGTTCGAGGACCACGCGTCGAATGTCTACAGCGCTGCGTTTCCGCGCGCCGAAATCGAGCGGCTCTGGAAATCGCCCGCGTTGCGCGTCGCGGTCGGTGAAATGAAGTGGTCGTTCATGAACGACGCCGAAACGCTGCTGCATGGCGACTTGCATACGGGTTCGATCATGGTCAATCAGGACGAGACCTACGTGATCGACCCGGAGTTCGCGTTCTACGGACCGATGGGCTTCGATGTCGGCGCGGTGCTCGCGAATTTGCTGCTCGCCTATTTCTCGCGCGATTGGCACGACGGACATACGAAACCACACGCAAAAACGAGCGCGGCACCCGCGTATCGCGACTGGTTGCTCGAACAGGCCACGCAAATCTGGAACGGCTTTGCGACACAGTTCGCCGCGCTGTGGCGCGAGCACGAAAGCCGCCGTAAAAGCCATTTCATCGGCGACGATCGCAGCGGCGCATGCGCGGAAGCATTTCGCGCGCGCTTCATGCAGCGGCTCTTCGCAGCATCGCTCGGCTTTGCGGGCTGCAAGGTGATCCGGCGCATCGTCGGCATGGCGAAGGTTGCGGACGTCACGAGCATCGCCGACGATGCATTGCGCGCAACGGTCGAAGTACGCGCGCTGCGATGCGCGGAGCGGCTGCTCGTCGACCGGCATTCGATTGCATCGATCGACGACGTCGTCGCGCTGGCGCGCGAAGTTCAGGCGACGCACTACGAATAGGAGCATGCATGGTTTCGCCGTCGCTTTTCCAGAATTTGCCGGCCACGCTCGCGTGGGACAGCGATAGTCTGCGGATTCTCGATCAAACCCGTTTGCCGAATGAAACGGTGGTCGAGACGCTAGGCACCGCACAGGATGTCTGGCGTGCGATTCACGAATTGCGCGTGCGCGGCGCGCCCGCGATCGGCGTCGCGGCGGCCTATGGCTTGTGCGTCGCGGTGCAGCGCGCACGGCATTTGACGCTCGAGGCGTTTCGCGCCGCATTGAAAGAACAGGCTGCATATCTCGACAGCGCACGTCCAACCGCGGTCAACCTCAGCTGGAGCCTGAAACGCATGCTGCGCGCAGCGGATCGCGCGAGCGCCGCCGATACCGCCTCGCTCTATCGCGCGCTAGTCGATGAAGCGACGCGCATCCATCGAGAAGACGTAGCGCTTTGCGAAGGTATCGGCCAGCATGGCTTGCCGCTCATTAGCGCAGGTAGCGGCGTGCTCACGCATTGCAACGCGGGCGCGCTTGCCACGACCGGACTGGGCACCGCAACCGCGCCGATCTACACGGCACAGCGCGAAGGCATCGCGTTTCGCGTCTACGCGGACGAAACGCGGCCGCTGCTTCAAGGCGCGCGTTTGACCGCATACGAACTGCAGCAAGCCGGCGTCGACGTTACGTTGATCACGGACAGCATGGCCGCATCGTTGATGGCGCAACGATTGATCGACGTCGTGATCGTCGGCGCGGACCGCGTGGCCGCGAACGGCGACTTCGCGAACAAGATCGGCACGCTGAGCGTCGCAATTGCGGCGCGCTATTTCAACGTGCCGTTCTATGTTGCGTGCCCGTCGTCGACGCTCGATTTCCAGACGCCGACCGGCCGCGGCATCGTCATCGAAGAGCGCCGCGATGACGAGGTCACGCATCTGGGCGGCACGCCGATCGCGCCTGCGGGAATCAAGGTCCGTAATCCTGCGTTCGATGTGACGCCGCATGATCTCGTAACCGGCTATATCACCGAACGCGGCATCGTCCGCACTCCGTTCGATGCGAATCTCGCGGCGCTGTTCGGAGGAGCGGCGGCATGAACGGCACGAGCGGCACGAGCCGCACGAGCCGCACGAGCCGCACGAGCCGCACGAGCCGCACGAGCCGCACGAGCGCGGGCACGAACGATGCGGATGCGCAGAGCGGACACGTTCCGCAAGGCACACACGAAGCCGCGCTGCGCGACGAAATAGTCCGCACGGCTCGCGAATTGGAACGCCTCGGCATCAATCAGGGCACGTCCGGCAATGTCAGCGCGCGTTTCAACGAAGGCCTGCTGATCACGCCGAGCGGTGTGCCCGCAAGCGCACTGAGCGCCGATGCGATCGTGTGGCTGCCATTCGATGTCGAAGCCGACGCGCCGGTCTTCGCGCAGAGCCGTCCGTCGACCGAATGGCGTTTTCACCGCGACATCCTGCGCGCACGCAGCGATGTCGGCGCGGTCGTGCACACGCATTCGAGCGCGGCCACGGCGATCGCGATACACGGCAGGGACATCCCCGCGCATCACTACATGGTGGCGGTCGCCGGCGGCAATTCGATCCGCTGTGCGCCGTATGCGACGTTCGGCAGTCAGGCGCTGTCCGACCATGCGCTCGAAGCGCTGAAAGACCGCACCGCCTGTCTGCTCGCACATCACGGCGTGATCGCGCTGGGCCGCGATCTCGCAAAGGCGCTGTGGCTCGCGAACGAAGTGGAAGTGCTTGCGACGCAGTATCTGCTCGCGAGTCAGCTTGGCCCGCCGCCGGTGTTGTCCGACGACGAAATCGCCGAGGTGGTGAAGAAGTTCAGCAACTATGGTTTGCGCCGCGCAAGCGGCAGCGACAAGCCCTGACGTGCACCGCACGACACGCGTCAGGACCGGTTTTCGCATCGCAGTTCTGTTTGCCGCAGTTCTGTTTGACCCAACGCCAGACCGGATGCATCGGACACGGCGCATACAACTTGAACAATGGAGACACTCATGGCCTGGAACGCAGGAAGATTCGATCGCTGGACCTCATTCGGCCCGTCGGCCGCCGCCGTGCTGCTGTGCACGGCGGCCGTGCTGAGCGGCTGTTCGAAAAACGAATCGTCGTCGGGCAGCAACGCGGCAAGCGATACGAGTGCAAGCGCGCCCGCCGCGGCAAGTGCGGCGCCGGCCGCGGCCGCGTCGGGCGGCGGCGAGAACGGCGGCAAGGCGAAGGTCGGCTTCTCGGTCTCGACGCTGAACAACGCGTTCTTCGTCGGCCTGAAACTCGGTGTCGAGAAAGGCGCGAAAGCCGAGGGCTTCGAACTCGTGCAAACGAACGCAAACGGCGACGCGCAGCAACAGGTCAACGATGCGATCAACCTGTTGAGCCAGGGCGTCACCGCGCTCGTGCTGAACCCGATCGATTCGAAGGCGATCATTCCCGCGGTGCAGAAGGCGAACCAGATGGGCGTGCCGATCTTCACGCTCGATCGCGGCTCCGATGGCGGCAAGGTCACGTCGTTCGTCGCGTCGGATAACGTCGCGCTGGGCCAGACCGCGGCGAAGTGGATCGCCGATCAGCTCAAAGCACGCTATGGGTCGCCCAAGGGCAATGTGGTCGACCTGATCGGCCTCGTCGGCACGACGGCCGCCACGGACCGCGAAAAGGGCTTTAGCGACGAGATCGCGAAATACCCGGACATCAAGGTCGTCGCGCGTCAGGAGGGCGGTTTCGATCAGGAGAAATCGTTGAACGCAATGACCAACATCCTGCAGAAATTCCCGCAGATCGACGCGGTGTTCGGTGCCAACGACGACAACACGGTCGGTGCGGAAAAGGCGATCGACAACGCGGGCCGCTACAAGCCGCTCGGCGACAGGCAGCACATCATGGTGATCGGTGCGGACGGCACCGCTCAGGCGCTTTCCGCGATTCGCGCCGGCAAGCAGGACGCGACGATCTCGCAGAACCCGATCCAGATGGCGGCGAAATCGTTGAGCTTCATTTCCGACTACATCGCGAAGAAGAACGTGCCGGCGAACTACGCATGGCCGACGCTTCTGATCGACAAGTCGAATATCGACTCGGACGAAGTGAAGAAGTACGGCTTGTGGTCGCTCGAGGTCAGCCAGTAAGCGGCGGCATCGACAGCGCGCGTGCGTCGCGTCGAACGGTGGCACGACTCGACGTACGCGCTTCCTTGCACGCTCCGCTTCAACGCATGCTTTAAGAGCAGGACGGAATCATTCATGAATGCCGGAACGAGTTCGCAGCAGCAGGCCGCCGCCCGGGCCGAAGGGCGCCCGGGCGGCGTGCCGCCGTTGCTGCATATGGAAGGCATCGTCAAGAGCTTTCCCGGTGTGAAGGCGCTGCGCGGCGTGAGCCTCACGCTGCATGCAGGGCACGTGATGGCGATTGTCGGCGAGAACGGCGCGGGCAAATCGTCGCTGATCAAGACCTTGTCCGGCGCATACGAGCCGGACGAAGGCACGATCGAGATCAACGGCGTGGCGCTTGCGCGCGGCACGCATGCGGCCATCGATGCAGGCGTCGCGGTCATCTATCAGGAGCTGTCGCTCGTCAACGATATGACGGTGGCCGAAAATCTGTTCCTCGGCCGCATGCCGGCAAGCGGCGGTTTCGTGAACCGCCGTGCGGCCGACCGTCGCGCACGCGAAGCGCTCGCGCAGGTCGGGCTCGATAACGTGCCGCCGTCGATGCGGCTCGGCGATCTGCCGCTCAACAAGCGGCAACTCGTCGAAGTCGCAAAGGCGCTCGCGCGCGAAGCCCGCATCCTCGTGATGGACGAGCCGACCGCCGCGCTGCAGCACGACGATATCGCGAACCTGTATCGCGTCGTGCGGCGCCTGCGCGAGGGCGGCATGGGCATCATCTTTATTTCGCACCATCTTGAAGAGGTGTTCGAGCTCGCGGACTCGGCCGTCGTGATGCGCGACGGCGCGACCGTCGACGCGCGGCCGATGTCGCAATGGACCGAGCAGGACCTCGTGCAGGCGATGGTCGCGCGCAACCTCGATTCGTTCTATCCGTGGGAGCCGCGCGAATATGGGCCGGTCGTACTCGAAGTGCGCGATCTCGCCAGTCCGCCGGTCGTGCGGCACGCGGGCTTTGCCGTGCGCGCCGGCGAAATCGTCGGTATCGCAGGCATTGCCGGCGCGGGCCGCACTGAATTGCTGAAGGCGATTTTCGGCGCACAGAAGGTCACGCAGGGCGAAATTCATGTGCGCGGCCGCAAGGTCGACATTCATTCGCCGGCAGCCGGCGTCAGTGCAGGCCTCGTCTATACGGCCGAAGACCGCAAGCTCGAAGGGCTCGTGCTCGATGCGAGCATCGAGGAAAACATCGCGCTGTCTAGCCTGAAGGCGCTTGCCACGGGAGGTTTCGTGCGCAGTGCGCGAAAACGCAAGCTCGCGCAGGAGGCCAGTGCGCGTTTCGCCGTGCGCGCGCCGTCGGTGACCGCGATCACCGGCAATCTGTCGGGCGGTAACCAGCAAAAAGTGATTCTGGGCCGCGCAACGGCGACCGGCCCCGCGGTCATCATGCTCGACGAGCCGACGCGCGGCATCGACGTCGGCGCGAAGACCGAGATTTACGCACACATGATAGCGATGGCGCGCGCGGGCGCCGCGGTATTGATGGTCAGCTCCGAATTGCCGGAGCTGCTTGGCATGTCCGACCGCGTGCTCGTGATGTATCGCGGTCGTATCGTCACCGAGTTGCCGCGCGACAAGGCAGATTCGGAGACGGTGATCCAATGGGCTACGACAGGAGTAGGCGCATGAATTCGACGGCAGCAAAAGAAGCCGATTCGCAGGCGTGGTCGACACGCGTGATCCGGCAAATGCGCAGCGGCATCGGTCCGCTGCTCGCGGCACTTTTGATTATCTGCATCGTGTTGTCGTTCGCGTTACCGGAGTTTCTGACGACGAGCACGCTGACCAACATCATGGTGCAGGTGTCGGTGGTCGGCATCGCGGCGGTCGGCGGCACGTTCGTGATCATCACGTCGGGCATCGATCTGTCGGTCGGCTCGCTCGTCGCGTTGACGGGCATGGTTGCCGCGACGTTCATGGCCGGCTCGCAGCCCGATGCCCTGGGCCTCGGTCTGGCGGGTCTCGTGATCGCGCTTGCCGTGGGCGCCGGCGTCGGCGCGCTGAACGGCTTTGCGGTCGCATGGCTGCGGCTCGTGCCGTTCATCGTCACGCTCGCGATGATGGCCATGGCGCGCGGCCTCACGCTCGCCATTTCCGATGGCCGCACGAAGTTCGATTTCCCGAATGCGTTCACGGCGTTCGGCGCGAAATCGATCGCCGGATTGCCGATGCCGATGCTCGTGATGCTCGTCGTGTTCGTCATCGGCCATGTGCTGCTTCGTAAAACGACGTTCGGTCATCAGGTGTTCGCGGTCGGCGGCAATCGCGAGGCGGCGCGTCTGGCCGGTATTCCGGTGCAGCGCGTGATGTTCATCACCTACGCGCTCGCCGGCCTGACGGCGGCGATTGCCGGCATCGTGCTGGCCGGGCGCCTGAATTCGGCATTGCCTTCAGCAGCGAACGGGCTCGAACTGCAGGTGATCGCAGGCATCGTGATCGGCGGCACGTCGCTCGCGGGCGGGCGCGGCTCGATCGTCGGCACCTTTATCGGGGTCGTGCTGATCGGCGTGATCAACGTCGGGCTATCGCTGCTCGGCGTGAACCCGTTCTGGACGCAATTCATTCAGGGCGGCGTGATTTTCGCCGCCGTGATGCTCGATGCGCTGAGCCAGCGCCGCAAGAACTGAAACCCTTTTCTTTTCAGGCAGATCATTTCGGGAGAAACACGTGAAGAAGATCATCAATCAGCCGGACCAGTTCGTCGACGAAATCATCGAGTCGCTGTTCGTCGCGCATCCGGGCTGGATCAAAGCCGCCACCGCGGATCAACGTGCGCTCGTGCGCGCCGATGCGCCTAAAGCAGGGCACGTCGGCATCGTTACCGGCGGCGGCTCCGGCCATATGCCGGGCTTTCTCGGTTACGTGGGGCAGGGGCTGTGCAGCGGCGTCGCGGTCGGCAATGTGTTTTCGTCGCCGTCGTCGGAACAGATTTTCGAAGCGACGAAAGCAGTCAACGGTGGCGCAGGCGTGCTTTATGTGTACGGCAATTACGGCGGCGACGTGCTCAATTTCGATCTCGCGGCGGATCTGGCAGAGGCGGAAGGCATCGACGTGAAAACCGTGGTGCTGACCGACGATGTCGCGTCCGCGCCGCGCGAACGCTCGAGCGACCGGCGCGGCGTGGCGGGCATGGTGTTCGCGTTCAAGTGCGGCGGCGCGGCGGCCGAACGCGGCGATTCGCTCGATGACGTCGCGCGCATTACGGCGAAGGCGAACGACGCGTGCCGCACGATGGGCGTCGGCTTGTCGCCGACCATCCTGCCCGCGGCCGGCAAGCCGACGTTCACGCTGCCCGACGGACAGATGGAAGTCGGCATCGGCATTCACGGCGAGCCGGGCACGCACCGCGGCGCACTCGAAACGGCCGATGCGATTGCGGACCGGCTCTCCAGCGAAATCCTGCGCGATCTCGCGGCTCCGAAGGGCACGCGCGTCGCGGTGCTGGTCAACGGCCTTGGCGCCACGCCGCTCGAGGAACTGTATCTGCTGTATCGGCGCACTGCGAAAAACATCGCGGATCAGGGGCTTACGATCGCGCGCTCGTACGTCGGCGAGTATGTGACAAGTCTCGAGATGGCCGGCGCATCGATCACGATAATGAAACTCGACGACGAACTCGAGGCGTTGCTCGCGGCGCCCGCGCGTTCGCCGTTCTTTCGTGACTGGCTGCCGACGTGACGGCGACGGCGCGCGTTGGCAATGAACGGATCTCGTTGAACCGGAGTGAGGAGAGATAGGCATGAGCGTTTCCAGCAGTGACATGCGCGAGCGCGTGAGCCGCGCGCTCGATGCGTTGCCCGCGCATACCGAGGAATTGCGCGATCTCGACGCCGCGCTCGGCGACGGCGACCTCGGCATCACGGTGCAGTCCGGCTCGAAGGCCGTGGTCGCGGCGTGGGCCGCGCTGCCCGCCGATGCGTCGGCGTCCGACCTGCTGCTCGCCGCGGGCAAGGCGTTTTCGACCGCGAATCCGTCGACGTTTGCGGCGCTGGTCGGCGGCGGTCTGCTTGCGGCGGCAAAGACCGTCACCGGCAAACACGCACTCGAGAAAGCCGATGCGCTCGCCATCGGCCGCGCGATCGCGGCGCGCATCACCGAGCGCGGCAAAAGCAAGGTCGGTGACAAGACCGTGCTCGATGCGCTCGTGCCGAGCCTCGACGTGCTCGAAGCATCGCAGGGCGATGCGGGCGCAGTGCTCGACGCGATGATCAGCATCGCGAAGGAACAGGTCGACACGACAGCCGCGCTGCAATCGCAGAAGGGGCGCGCCGCATGGGTACAGGAGCGCAGCATCGGGCATCCCGATCCTGGCGCGACCGCTTATTTGAGGTTCCTCGAGAAACTGCGTCAGGCGTTCGCGGCGAGTTGACGAAGCTGCTGCCCGCGCAGCGACGCAGGCGCGAAGCGATGCAGCGGGCTGCAGTGTGCCGCAGCGGACGACGACTGGACGTGAAGGGCTGCGTGCGGGAAGCGATTGGGCAGTGCGGTTATGAAATGGCGCCATGTCGGCTTCGCGTAGCGTTGCAAGGCTTACGGCAACGGCCCGGGCGCACGGCATACGGGCTTTGCGCGCGGTGCCTCGCGTGCATCGATGGCCCGGGCCGAGTCATTTGATTCATCGGCATGTAAATTCTATAGTGCACGGGTCGCCGACGCCTTTCAGGGAGCTCCTTCATGCCTTCCGAATCCGTGCGCGAGCAATCGCCGCCGCCGCATCCCGGTCGCGCCGCGCTGCGCCTCGCGGTGGCGACAGTCGCGACCGGTATCGTCGCCGGCCTCGGTGGCGCGCTGCTCGCGCTGCTGCTGCACGGCATCCAGCATGTCGCCTACGGCTACAGCCTCGACAGGCTCGTCGATACACAGACGTTCCTGCAGGGCGTGACCGATGCGTCGCCGCTGCGTCGTGTGGCGGCGATGTTCGTCTGCGGCGTGGTCGCGGGTTTCGGATGGTGGGCGCTGCATCGTTTTGGCCGGCCGCTCGTCGGCATCGCGAAGACGCTTGCCGCGCCCGATGCGCCGATACCCCCTCGCACGACGCTCGTGCATGTGCTGCTGCAAATCGTGACCGTCGCGCTGGGTTCGCCGCTCGGCCGCGAGACCGCGCCGCGCGAACTCGGCGCCGTTATCTCCGGCTGGCTTGCAAAGCTCGCGCGGCTCACGCCCGCGCACGTGCGGCTGCTGATCGCATGCGGCGCGGGAGCGGGGCTCGCGGCCGTCTATAACGTGCCGCTCGGCGGCGCGGTGTTCGTGCTCGAAGTGCTGCTCGTCTCGATGAACGCGACTGCCGTCGCGATGGCGGTGACCGCCTCGGTCATCGCGGCGCTGACTGCACGTCTCGCGCTCGGCGACGCGCCGCTGTACGTCGTGCCCGCGCTGACAGACAGCACGAGCCTGATTATCTGGGCCGTGAGCGTGGGGCCGATTCTCGGTGTTGCGGCCTATGGCTTCAGTTGGGCGGCGAAGAAGGCGGGCGCGGCAGCACCGCGCGACGGCTGGCGCTTGCCGGCGTTGTGCATGTTGAACTTCACCGCGATCGGCGCGCTCGCCGTCTATTTTCCGCAGCTGCTCGGCAATGGCAAAAGCGCCGCGCAGCTCGGCTTGGACACGCATGTGACGATCGGCCTCGCGGCCGCGCTGCTCGCGCTCAGAGTAGTGGTGACGCTCGGCAGCCTGCGCGTGGGCGCATATGGCGGCGTGCTGACGCCGAGCCTCGCGATCGGTTCGCTGGCCGGCATCGTGCTTGGCAGCGTGTGCGGATTCGTCGGCGTCAATCTGCCGACGGGTGCATTCGCGTTGATCGGCGCGACGGCGTTTCTCGCGTCGTCGATGAATATGCCGATCACCGCGGTTGTGCTGATCGCCGAGTTCACGCATATGCGCCATGCGATGCTCGTGCCGATCGTGCTTGCCGTTGCGGGTTCCGTCGCCGCCGCCCGGCTGTGCAAGATGCTTGCGCGCAAGCCGTGTCAGGACGCGCCAACGCAGGGCGCGTCGGTCTGAGCGCGGCTGCGCCGGGTACGTCCGTTGCTGGTTCGTAAGCTCAGTGTGTTCAGGGAGCGCATGATGGCCACGACGAAACCAGGCAGCGGCGCGGACGACGCCGAGCCCTTCGATCCTTCCGAACAGTCGCCGACTGAAATATCGAAGCCGATCGGCGACGCGATACCGACGCCGGTCGAGCCCGGTCTCGATCAGCCGCTGCCCGAAAAGGGCGAGCAGCCTGCGAAGCATGATCGGGCGGACCCTGCCGATCATGCCAATCCGGCGGCGCCGGCCGATGCTGACGAACCGTTAGGC
This sequence comes from Paraburkholderia sp. SARCC-3016, assembly GCF_031119615.1. Lineage (NCBI taxonomy): Bacteria > Pseudomonadati > Pseudomonadota > Betaproteobacteria > Burkholderiales > Burkholderiaceae > Paraburkholderia > Paraburkholderia sp. SARCC-3016. Next base: position 52,567 of record NZ_JAVHZD010000009.1, read on the forward strand.
GAATCGGACCCGCCCAAGGGCGTGCCCGCACCAGGACCATCGGATTTCGCGTTGCGCGAAACCGTCGGGGAGCGCACGCGCGGCGGTGCTGCCTGATCTGTAACGATTGCCCGGAGGCAAGCATGCACGCGGATCCCGCAATCCGGCCCGATGCCACGAAGCTCGACGTCGAAGTATTCAAGCTGGCGCCTCACGACTGGGTGCCGAACAATCGCAAGCTGCCGGTCGTTTTGTACCGCGACGCGCTGTCCGGCGACGCCGGCATCGACGCCGAAGAGCGTGCCGCCGCATTCGAAGCACTGTTTGACGAGCACCACTGGCCGCCGCGCTGGCGCGACAGCATCTTCGACTACCACCATTTCCATTCGACCGCGCACGAAGTGCTCGCGATTGTGTCCGGCGAAGCCGATGTGATCGTCGGCGGGCCGCGCGGCCGCGTCGTGCATGTGCACACCGGCGATGTGATGCTGCTGCCCGCCGGCACCGGCCACTGTTTGCAATCGGCAAGCGGCCGGTTCAGCGTGGTCGGCGCCTACCCGGCAGGACAGCAGTGGGATATCCGCCGCGATGCGCTGACGCGCGAAGAGTGCACGAGGATGGAGGCCTTGCCGTTCCCGCCGTCCGATCCGGTACTGGGCCAAACCGGACCGTTGATCGATTACTGGTTGCGCGCCGGCTGAATCCGGATACGACGGCGACGGCGCTGTCGCGTCAGAAGCACTCGAATGTAATTTCGATCGATTCGTTGTCGACGCCACGCACGCCGATCGTGTGCACCGAAATCGCGTGCATGCGCTTGTTCTGCTCGCGGCAGTACGTATTCGCGTGTTTCATTCCCGCATTGCGGATGCTGTTCCATGATGCAAAGCTATTGCGCGCACGGCTCGTAACGATCAACGAGCCGTTCGGCCGTACTTCCACATTCGATACCGCCGTGCAGGCAGTCAGCACACTCACCCCAGCCAGCAGCAGACGTCTCTTCATGTTCCTCCCGAAGTGCGCGCATTGTGAGGGCGCACGCGCCCCGACGGCAATAGGTACAAAGACCCGGTACGAAAACCCGTCGACAATGTTTGACAACGGCGCGGCCGCTCCGCATGCGGCATCGTGCGGCAGACGATGACGCGCCCGCCCGCAGCCGTCATCATACTGGCATCGCGCCGCGGGCCGGCTCAGGCGTCGCGCGGCCGATGAGCCCATTTTCCGCCGACCGTAAGGAGAGCCAATATGAACGGGTGGATGCACGAGGTCTGGGTCGTGGCGCAGCGCGAGTTCTCCGATCTCAACGATCTGGCGAGTATCACTCAGCTCGTCATCCGTCTTTGCGTTGCGCTCGTGCTCGGCAGCGTGGTCGGTTTCGAGCGCGAACTGGCCGGCCGGGACGCCGGCTTGCGTACGCATATGCTGGTCTCGACCGGATCCGCGCTTTTCGTGCTCGTGCCATTGCAGGCCGGCTTTGGGCAGGACGACATGAGCCGCGTGCTGCAAGGCCTCGTGTCCGGCATCGGTTTTCTCGGCGCCGGCGCAATCATCAAACTGAGCGCCGAGCGCGAAGTACGCGGACTCACAACGGCGGCGAGCCTGTGGTTCGCGGCCGGCGTCGGTGTCGCGGCCGGGCTCGGGCGCGAGGCGACCGCGATCCTCAGCACGGTGATCGCGCTCGTGATTCTCGCGGGCTTGCGAGCGTTGAAGCCGTCGATAGGGCCGCTCAACAAGTGAGCGTATCGTAAGGAACGGTGGCGCGGGTGCCTCGAACGCTGCCCGATCAAACTTCAGGCGAACGATATTCCGGCGGCATGTAAAAGGGCGTCGTCTCGGCGCTTTCGGTCGCGATCGGTCGACATGGCGACCGCGCACCTGGGCGTCCATGAAAGTGGTGCGATGGGTGCGCGTGCCGACCCTGTGATGGCCATCGGGTATTGGCGTAACGACGCGGCGGTGCACGGCAAATTTGTGGCTGAAGGACTGTGACGGGCGATGCTGGCGTTGCGGACGACGAAGGTTTCATTCGTTTTATCGGACGCGACGACGATGTCGTTGCCGGAGCGTCGTGCGGATAGGCGCCGCGACTACAGAAGGCTGCCTGTTGCGGCATCTGGCCGCATCATTCATTTTGCCGGCGATCTGCCGTTAACGGCGACAGGCAAAGTGATCGCGCGCGAACCGGGCAAATACATGGCGCGTGCGGCATTGGCAATTTTCGGGACAACAATGTTCTGTAAAGCGCAGATATTTGATTGAAGCCATACAAAGTGTCGACATATTGTGGGCATCATTTTTTCACTTGAGCTATACTCAACCCCGCGCAGCTGGTAAATTCGGCTCGTTGGGCGGAGTTCATTAAAAAGATGTAGATGTTTGCATTTTTAACTTGACTAAAGCTCAACCAGCCTCTGATTTGTTCAGGTGAGGCTAGATGACTTCAGGGACCGATAAGGATCGCAAAAAATCGTGTGCGGGAACGACACTGGACGCTACTGACCGCAAACTATTGGCGTTGTTATCGGAAGACGCACGCCTCACGTACGCCGAGCTCGGCAAGCGCCTCCACCTCTCCGCTCCCGCCGTACATGAACGCGCGAAGCGCTTGCGCCAGGATGGCGTCGTCAAGGCTACCGTCGTCACAATGGATGCCGCAAAACTCGGACGGCCTCTACTCGCGTTCGTGCATGTCGATACGACAAGCTGGATGGCTACCCGGCAACTGCTGCAGCTCGAAGAGTTGCCCGACATTGAAGAGATTCATACCGTCACCGGCGAAAGCGCGATGCTGTTGAAGGTTCGCACGCGCGACACGCAAAGTCTTGAACGTTTGCTCGAGCGTATTCATTCAATCGAAGGCTTTGCCGGAACGCGCAGCTACATTGCTTTGACGACCTATCTCGAACGTGGCCCGAGCCCGTGCGTATGAACGCGCGTCGGCGCGCACACCGGGCTATGCGCATCACCGCGATTTCATTTCAATTGCCTGCGCGACGACATTCATTCGCCGCGCAGTGTCTTCGGCAGCACGTTACTGGTCGATGCGTTTGAGCGACGCGGCGACGTCCTCGCGGAATTGACGAAGACGGCGCAGTTCGTCGCCGTTTGGCGCAATTGCCTTCATGATGAGTCGGGTGACTTCGGAGGCGGTCGTGGGGATGTCCGGCACGCGATCGGCTTCGATATTGCGCCACAGGATGTGTTCCATCATGCCGAACAGCATGTCGCGTACGATCGATAAACGGATCTCCGGGTCGATCTCGCCGGCTGCTTGCGCTTCGCGCAGCGCGATCATGAAGCTCGCGAGGTAGCGGCGTTTGAGATCGGCAAGATCTTCGGCGAACTCGCCGTGAACCGTGCGGCCCTCGCTGAGGATGAGCGCACAGAAGCCTTTCGTATCTTGCAGCAGATAATTGAGGTGCCGCGTCACCACATAGTCGATCTTGTTGCGCAGGCCTTCGGTGCGTGGAAAGTCCTCTTCCATTTGCGCGGTGATCATCGTGTACCAGGTGTAAAGCAACTCCTGGCAAAGCTCACGCTTGCTGCCGAAATACGTGAAGATCGTCGCTTCGGAAATGTTGAGGCGGCGCGCGATTTCCGCGGTCGTGCCGCGGTCGAAGCCCTGTTCCCCGAATACAACCTGAGCCGTATTCAGAATATCGATTACGCGTTGTTCCGAACGAGCGCCAAGAATCTTCGCAGCCAATTTTGGGCTGGTGAATTTAGGCGATAGAACCACGAAGCCCCCTGAGGATCGAGATTTGATTATTACTCAGGTTCGCGGATCGCTGCAAGTCCAAAACAAAACGTTATAAGGCAATCAGCATACGTTGCCACACGAAGTTAGACGAACATCGCGCTCTTCGCATTGCGGCGTGGCTTGCGACCCGTTTGTGCGAAAGTCTTATGCTTGCGGTTTCGTGACCATCAGGTTCGCATCCCTTGCGAGCCGCCATTTGCCGTCCGGTTCCTTGCGCAGGATCGTCAGGGTATAGCCTGCGCGACGGGCGGACTGCGTATTGCCAGGCAATGTCATCGTGACGTCAAGACAATTGCGCAGGAACGCCCAGTCGCCGAGTATCTGTAATTCCTCGATATTGCTTGTCGCTTCGAAATGCGCGGGTTTCAGGTTGTCCATTTCAGCCATGAAAGCCGCCTTTCCGAAAGGCTTTTCACCGCACACCATAAAAACGGCATCGTCTGCGATCAGACTCGACAACGTGGCTAAATCGCCGGCTCGCGTGGCGGCGAGCCAGCTATCCACGAGATTGCGAATTGCGCGTTCATCCTCGTTCATTGCTCTTTCCTCGATCGGTTTTGCAAGAATTTCGATTACGGGCCGTGCGGTCGTGCCGGTGTTGAGTCCGGGTTGAAGTCGATTTTTGTTTCGGAGTCGCGACGAAAAAGTCCGAATCACGCAATCGATGATCTTTTCGGCCATCCATTCGGGCAAGACGTTGCGGATATTACACAGTGCCTGCTGAAAGCCGTTGCCAACTCAACTAAGATAGCGGTGTCCCGTTATAGGAGTCCCTTTGTCCAACTCGTCTTCGGAACGACGTCGGCCGAAGCAGGCCCGCGCGTCATTCGCACTCGACAGCATTCTCGAAGCCGCCGCGCGCATTCTCGAAGTACATGGCAAATCAGGACTGACCACTCAGCGCGTAGCCGACGCGGCGGGCTTCAGTATCGGCGCGCTCTACCAGTATTTCCCGAACAAGGAGGGCCTTGTCGAAGCGCTCGCACGGCGCGAACTGGATCGCCTCACCGAACTGATGAGCAACGCGCTTGCCGACGCTGCTCCGTCGGGTACGGGCCTCAACGCGCGTCGCATGATACGCGCGATGGCCGCGTTCATCGGCGACAGGCCGCGCCTCTACGGCATTTTGCGCGCCGAGTGGAGCGATGCGGCGCGGGATTCGCCGATCGGCGAGGGCATGCAGCGTTATTTCCGGCTGATCTCGGACGCATTGCATAACGAGAGCCCCGAACCCGGCAAGCGCATTGCCGCGGACGAGGCGCGCTTCGTACTGTTCCGTGCGATTTCGGGTGTGCTGCTCGCCACCGCGCTCGAGCGGCCCGAATATCTCGGCACGCGCAGGTTCGAGGACGAAATGGTGCGCCTCATTCTCGGCTTCATCCGCTACGATCTGCCGTCCGGCGTCGCTCCCATGGGCAGCTAATCGCCGCCGGGCACCGACATGCGCGATGCATATGTGCCGCGCGCCGTTCGCGTGCCAAGCTAAGTTATGAGGAATCCTCGCATACTGTGCGAGCCTCTTGTCCGACCGTTTGTGCCGATGTCATATTGTCGGTCCGCGGACGGGCCAAGCCTGTCCATTCTTTCCACTCGAACAAGAAAGCTTGTCGGCGCCTGGCGATCGAATAGCTGTCAAAAAACGCTTGGCCGTCATCGGGGAAGGCCATGAATCACTACCAGCTGGAAACGGATATCCAGCACCTCGAGCAGGTGCTTACCCATGCCTGCGCAAATGATCGGATTCCGCTTTCGCTTTCGTACTGGCGCAAGCGCGTGGAGAGCGTCACCTCCGCCGCATCCGTGCCGTCGCAACGCAGCCGCGTAAAGAAGCTGAACGAAGCTTTGCTTGCCCTCGAAGCGCGAGCGCGGTCGTAACAGTCCCTGGTCGTCGTTTCTACATGTGCCTGCGCCGGCGCGGCCCGCATCCGCGGACCGCATCTTCGGCGCGCATCACCTTTGCTATCCGAACCTAACCAGGTCCGGATGCATGGCCTGCCCGCGCAGGCGGCAACAGTTTCAATCGCCCCGGCACGGCTTGCAATTTTTGCGGCCCGGCACGCCGACCCGGCGGGTTCGAGCGGTGCGCGTCAACGTCGAATGACGCCCATCAGCAGCGTCACGAGGAAGATCACGATAAAGATGAAGAACAGCACCTTCGCGATTTCCGCGGCGCCAGCCGCTATGCCGCCGAAGCCGAACACGGCCGCGATGATGGCGATCACGAAGAAAATGGCAGCGTATCGAAGCATGAATCCCTCCACCGTTGAGTAGCTGAAACGAACTGATCAACCCGATTGCGGCGGCCGTCGCATGGTTGCTCCCGACTCACCGACGCATCCAGCAGAGCAACACTTGTGCCTGTCACTCGGGAATTTTTCCGGGAAATTTTGCGGATATTTCTGCAGAATTGCCAGTTGTAAAAAAGCCAAAACGTTGCAGATGCGATTTCCATGCAAAATTCTGTTTTAACGTTTGCGCGTCTTTAACGATAAGGGCTATTGATCAATCGCACCTTTCATTCGGTAGTTTTTGCGCAGTCTATTTCGACAAAAGGCCTTTTCTTTGTGCGGCAACGCACGCTAAAATGCGCGCCAAATTCAGGGAATAGCGCTTCGTGAAGTCCGTTCGTTGCTGGTCTGCAATTCGACGCGGAAATAGCGCGTGGCGGAGAAAAAACCGGTGCGTTGGGAATCCGATTCAGGAAGTCGCATAAGCCGTCGATAAGCAGGTAATTCGATGGTCCGGTTAAAAGCAATAAGCGAACGGACAGCCATCATGTCAACGGAGTTTGGGGCGGGGACGGCGAGGCCGGTATCGGCACGCATTCGTTGGTTTTTTTCAGCACTTCCGGTGCGGCATACCGCGTGCGTCTGGGCGACGCTCGCGCTCGTCATGCTCGCGGGCGCCGTGTCGCAACGCGAAGCGCAGGCACAGACGCATTCTCAGACTCCCGACGTTCAGGACACCGCTGCGGCGCCGTCCGGCAACCGCGCAACTCGCAGCAGCGCGCCTAACATTGCCTTCTTCGATGGCGCGCATCCGCCCGTCGATCTGCTGCAGGCCTTCGATGCCGTGGTGATCGACCCGGCGAGCGGCTTCGACCCCGCCGCACATCCGCTCGCGCATACGGCCTGGATCGCACGCACGCACGCGATGAGCGGCGATGCATCGTCATTCGTCGCACAGCAGATCGAGCCGCTGTGGCAGCGCGGCTATCGAGGCTTCCTGCTCGACACGCCGACGGCGATTGCCGCGATTGACGCAATTCGCGCGGCGCATGCCGACGCGCGTCTGGTCGTCGGCGGCGCCGACGCGCTCGAGGCCGCGCTGCCGCACGCCGCCGCGCTGTATGCGGTGGTGGGTCCGTCGCTCGTGCGCGGCGCCGCGCCGGGCGCCGGCACGCGCACGCTCGACGTGTCGGCCGATGAGCGTGCCGCTCGCAGCGCGGCCGCGCGTTCGTTCACGCAGCGCACCGGCGTGCCGGTGATCTCGATCGAATTGTGCCCAGGCGACGATCGCGCCTGTGCGCGCACCACCGCCGCGCAGGTCGTGGCGAGCGGCGTGACGCCCTATGTGACGAACGTTTCGCGCAACGTGGTCGGCATCGGCGCGATCGAGGTGCTGCCGCGGCGCGTCCTCGTCGTGCAGGATCGCCCCGACGATCTGCCGCTCGACGAAACGCCCGGCGTGCGCGACGTCGCCACGCCGCTCAACTACCTCGGCTACGACGTCGCATACGCGAACATCAACGACGGATTGCCCGACGACGTGACGCCGGACCGCTATGCGGGCGTCGTCGTCTGGCTCGAAGGCGACGAGGCGCGCGACACGGCTACGTGGCGCAGATGGATCGACGCACGCATCGCTTCGCATGTGCCGGTGGCGTTCATCGGGCAGTTCGGTTTCGATGCGGCCGAAGACGAAGGTCCGGCACTCGATCTGGAGCCGGTGGCAGGGCCCTTCACAGAACCGGTCAGCGTGGTGTCGCGCGACCCGGTCATCGGTTTCGAGACGGACCCGAAGCTCGGTCCGCGCGATCTGACGGGCGTGCGTGTCGGTGCGGCGAGCCGGTCGCTGTTGCGTGTGAAGTCCGGCGAAGCGACGCTCGATCCGGTCGCGATCACGCCATGGGGCGGTTACGCACTGAGCCCCTACACCGTCGTTTCGCTGAACGGCATCGGCCAGGAGCGCTGGGCGATCCAGCCGATCAGATTCTTTGCCGATGCGCTGCGTCTCACGCCGATGCCGGCGCCGAGCGTGACGACCGAGAACGGGCGGCGTCTTTTCATGTCGCACGTCGATGGCGACGGCTTCGCATCACGCGCGGAGTTTCCGGGCGCCGACTACTCGGGCGAAGCGCTGTACCAGCAGATCTTCACGCGCTACAAGGTGCCGATGACGCTGTCGGTGATCGAAGGCGAGGTCGGTCCGAAGGGCCTGTATCCGCAGATATCGCCACGCCTCGAAGAGATCGCGCGCAAGATGTTCGCGCTGCCGTACGTGTCGATCGGCACGCACACCTATTCGCATCCGTTCGAATGGGAGAACGTCGATGCGAAGACCGGCGAGCGAATCGATCGCGGCGGCGGCGACACGGCATTCTCGCTGAACATTCCGAACTACAAATTCAACATCGACCGCGAGATCACGGGCTCGATCGACTACATCAATTCGCGCCTCGCGCCTCCGGGTAAAAAGACCGTGGTGCTGCAATGGCCCGGCAACTGCGAGCCGCCCGCGATCGTCGTGCGCAAGGTATATGCGGCGGGCGTCGACAACATCAACGGCGGCGACACGGTCATCACGAAGAGCGCGAACAGCTGGACGAACATCGCGCCGATCGGTGTCGCGAAAGGGCCGGGCGCTTACCAGGTGTACGCGCCGAATCAGGACGAGAACGTTTATACGAACGACTGGCTCGGGCCGTTCTACGGATTCACGCGCGTGCTGGAAACGTTCGATATGACCGACCGGCCGCTGCGCTTCAAGCCGATCGACATCTATTACCACATGTATAGCGGCACGAAAGTCGCATCGCTGCGTGCGCTCGACCAGATCTTCGCAGCAGTGTTGAAGCAACCGGTGCTGCCGGTGCAGATCACCGATTACACGCATAAGGTGCTCGACTGGCGGACGTTCGCGGTTGCGCGCGAAGTGCGCGCAGCGAGCGCCGAGAACACGGCAGCCGCCGCGGGCAGCACGTGGATCGTGCGCGGCAACGGCGAAGTGCGCGAACTGCATTGGCCGGGCACGAATGCGCCCGATCTGCGCGCGTCGCGCGGCGTGACCGGCTATGCGCCCGGTCCCGACGGCACGTACATCCACATCGCCGACGGCGCCGCGCGCGTCGCATTCGACACGCCGTTGCGCGACGCGATCGCCGCGCAGGCGCCGACGGCATCATCGGCTGCAGCGACGGCCGCGAACCGCGCGCAAACGCCGGCCGCATCGTCGAACACCATGCCTTACATCGCGCAGGCCAACGGTTTCGTGCGCGATTTCAAGCGCGACGGCCGTGGCATGTCGTTCCAGTTCGGCGGCTACTACCAGCCCTTTGTCGAACTCGCGAACGCGCAGGGCTGCAGCGTCAGCGTAGCGGGGCGGCCGGTCGCAACGAAGCGCGATGGCTCGAAACTGCGTTTCGACACGGCGCCCGCCGCCGGTCTGAACGTCGACTATCAGCCCGTCGAGGTTGCGTGTCATGGCTAATCCGGCGGCGAATGTGGAAACCCAAACGGCCAGTTCCGCGGCGCAGAAGCGCCCGCGCATCGTTTCGACATGGCTCGTGCTGACGCTGGCCGCCGTCGTGCTCGCGACGATGTACGCTGTGGCGCCGCGCGGTGGCATGCGTGAGCGCATTGCGTCGGTCGGCGCGCCAAGCGATCTCTCCGTTGCCTATCTCGAAGCGTGGTCGCGCGTGCAGCCGGACAACGAAGAATTTCTGTCGCTGCTCGGTGCGCAGTATCTGTATCTCGGCCGCGCCGACGATGCGCAGCGCGTTGCTGCGCGGATGGACGCACTGCATACCGACGATATGCGCCGCGCCGCAACGATGCTACGTCTTGGCGTCGCCGAGCAACGCACGTTCGCGCTCGTCGAAACCGATCCGCGCCGTGCGGCCGCGCTCGACGACCTTCGCGCAAAATTGACTGCCGCGGCAAACGAGCAATGGGCGCCGCACGATCTCGAATGGCTTGCGCAGCGCGCGGCCGCGGCCGGCTTGCCGCGAGTCGCCCTCGATCTTTATGCGCGGTTGTCGGCGCACGACCCGAAAGGGCGCCACGAGTGGGACACGCAGATCACGCGCTACGCGCTGCAGGTCGGCGACTACCATGCGGCCGCCGATGCGTGGTTCCGCAAGCAGGCCACCGCGCAGACGCGCGACGAAGCACGCCGCTGCTTTATCGCGGGCATCCGCACGCTGCAGTCCGGCAATCTGCTCGACGATGCGCTCGCGGCGGCCGACGCGCATCTCGGCACGCTCGACGACGATCCGGCGACGCTGATCGTATTGCTGAATCTCGCGCGTGCGGCGAACCGTCCGGAGGCGGTCGACCGCTACGCGCGGATGCTGGCCCGCTATGCGCAGGCGCAGCCCGCCGAACCTGAGGGGCCGCATTCGCCGCGTTCGCCGGCCGCACTGGCATACGCGCAGGCGCATGGCGATCTGGCTGCCGCAATGGCGATCGTCGCGAAGATGCATGCGCGTACGCGCGTCAATGCAGCTTCCGCGTCGTACGCGTATCTGGACGGTCCGGTCGCGCGGCGCGCCGCGGGTGCGTCGTATGCCGCGCCTAACGCTATGCATGATGGTGTGTATTTGATTCGCGTTGCGGCGTCGACGCAGCCCGTCGCGGCGCCCGAGCAACCGGTTGTTCCGGCTACTGCATCGACGTCAGCCGCATCGACGTCGGCGGCAGTGCCGGCCGGCGCATCGGCGCCCGTCGCGAACGGGAATATAGCCGACGTCGTCTACAACGCATTCGTCGAATCAGGCGACCTCGCGAGCGCCGAGAAGATCGCCGCGCAACAGGTCCAGCGCGATCCGCACTCGGTGCTGTGGGTCAAACGCCTCGCGCAGACGGCCGAGTGGAACCGCGATGCGCCGCGCGCGCTGAAATCGTGGCTCGACTACGCGCAACTGTCCGACGACCCGGTCGGCTGGCAGAACGTGCTGCGCATCGCGCCGATGCTCGACGACGACGAAGCGTATCTGACCGCGCTCGTCCATCAGGCACGCCAGACGCCGAACGACCTGAAGCTGATCGACAACGTCACCGCGACCTACGAGCGCCTCGGCCGCCCCGACGACGGCCTCGCGTTCCTGCGTTCGCTGCCGCGCGGCGTGAATGGCGATGCGCTCGACCAGCGCATCGGTGCCCTCGCGGAGCGGGCCGGCCACGACGATCAGGCGCTCGCCGCCTATCGCGCAGTGCAGGCACGCCATCCGAACGATGCAAATGCGGCATTGCGCACTGCAAGCGTGCTGTATCGCGCGGGCGACTATCGCGCGTCGTTTGCGGCATTGAAGCGCGCGCGCGCCGGCGCGAGCGACAAGGACGAGGATTTCTGGCGCGACTACGCGGAGCTCGCGCGCCTGCTGCAGCTCGACAGCGAAGCGAACGATGCATACCAGCATCTGCTCGCAAGCGGCGTCGCGACGCCCGAAGAGCTCGGCGAAATGACGTACTTCTACGATCCGTATCCGATCGACGCGGGACGCGTGGCCGAACTGCGCTACCGGCGCGATCACACGCCGCGCGCGCTGCAGGATGCGATCTTCTATTACACCGACGCGCAGGCATACGACCGCGTCGCCACATTGCTCGCGAGCCTCACACCCGACGAGTTGCGTGCCGCCGAAGCTTCGCCGGGCGTGCTCGCCGTGCGCGCCGAATACGAGCGTCTGACCGACCGGCCGCTCGATGCGCTTGCCGACCTCAAGCGTGCGGTGGAGCTGCCCGATGCGACGTCGGACATGCGCGCGGCGTATCTGTGGACGCTCGTCGACTACGGCAGCGATGCGGACCTGAAGCTCGCGCTCAATCGCTGGCGCGGCAATATCGATCGCAGCGCCGCGTTGTGGGAGCCGTATGCGGCCGCCGAGATGCGTCTGAACCGGCCGGTCGCCGCGCTCGAGTATCTGCGCCGCCAGGCCGGCGCGCTGTCGCGCGATCCGCTGTGGCTGCTGACCTATGCCGACGCGCAGGAAATGGCGGGCCACGCGGACCTCGCTTGGTCGATTCGCCACAAGGTCTGGCTGCAGCTGCAACAGGATGCAGCCGCGCTCGCGAAGCTGCATGGGGCGCCGCGCGGCGCGCTGCGCGGACGCACCGCGCAGGATGCGGAAACATTGGCCGATGTGCGCGGCCGGCGCGTTGCGCTGTCGACCGACTACACGACGGCCGACGCCTCGGCGGCACTGCTCGATAACCTGCTCTCGACGCAAGCCGCACCGCCCGACGTTTCGTATGTGCGCCGCACGCTGCTCGGCAGCGCGAGCGGCTTGCCCGGGGGCGCGCCCGAGGCCGGCGCGAAACTGCCGCAAAACAGCCGCCTGCGCGATGCGGTCGCCAAAGAGGTGGCGATCGCATGGGCGCTGTCGCACGAAAGCAATCCGCTTGCGAAGCGTTGGCTCGCGCAGCAATACGCGGCGCGTCTCGCGCGCCCCGCGGATGCGCAACTGACGATCGCGCTTGCCGACAACGACATTCCCGCGCTCGAGCGCCTGCTGTCGCAGGAGCGCTCGCGGTTGCCGATCGCGGACCGCATCGACGCGACGATCGCTGTCGACCAGCGGCGGCGCGCGCAGCAGATTGCATTCGAGGGCCTCGAAGGCGCGCCGGAAGACACGGCCTTGCATACGCGCGTGACCGAAACGGCGCTCGACTGGCCGCAATCGATCGACGCGACGGTGACGAGCCACGTCGAGCATCCGCTCGACTATATCGAGCAGACACTCGCGGCGAGCCACAAGATCGCCGAGCGCTATATGGTCGGCGTGCTCGGTGTGCAGAACTTCCAGCATTCGACCGATATCACGCAGCTCGTCGATGTGCCGTCGGTCGACCGGTCGCTGAGCATCTATGGCGAGCGCCAGACACGCGATACCTCGTTCAAGGTGACAGCCGGCCGGCGCGACGCGCTCGCAAGCTTCTATACGTTTGCGCTCGCCGCCGAAACGGGCCGCAATTCGCCGCTCACGCTCGGCCTGCGCGCGGGCCGCAATCAGCTTGCCGACGAAACGCAATCGCTGCAGGTCGGCGCCATGAAGGACAACCTCGTCGGCGACTTCACGTATCGCGTGACCGAGCGCATTACGATCACCGGTAGCGTCGAAGCAGACCGTTTCTATAGCCAGGCGCGCAGTTATATCGGCAGCGGCGTGCTGTCGAACGGCGAAATCAGCTATCGCTTTCACACCGAATATCCGGACTACACGTTGCGCGTGGTCGGCACGCACGGCGGTTACGGCGCAAGCGGCAGCGCGGATCCGCTGATCTCGCGGCTGATTCCCGCGGCCGATCAGCCCGCGGTCGCGAGCGATTTCCTGCCCGATACGTACACGCAGTACGGCCTCTACTTCGGTTTCGGCAACGATCTGCTCGAACAGTACACGCATCGCTGGCGGCCGTTTCTCGACGTCGGCATCCTGCACGATTCGAATCAGGGCTGGGGACCGGACTTCAACGTCGGGCTGGCGGGCACCGTGTTCGGTGGCGACCATATGGCCTTGTTTATCCAGCATCAGCGCGTGTCGCGTCTCGGAACGCCGGTCACGCTGATGGGTGCGCGATATAGCTGGTACTACTGATGGGCAGGGCAGGGCGGCAGTGACCAAGACTCGCATCGAAAACGCGCGACAACGTAAAACGCAATGAACGGGAAAGGAGTGGTTCGATGAACACCAGAGACAAACTTACGCATACGGCACAGGGGCGGTTCCGTCCGCTTCGTTGGCTTGCCGCCGCCGCAACGACCGCACTGCTGCTTTCCGCATGCGGTTCGATCAGCCAGAGCGCGGCAACGCCGTCGCTCGTCACCGGCGATTCGGTGGCGGTCGTCGCGCTGGCGAATTTCACCGAGACGCCGGCGGCCGGCAGCAGCGCGACCGCGATCGCCGCGAACGTGCTGCGTCAGAACGGCCTGACGGACGTGCGCGTCGCGCCGGCCGATGCGGCGTCGAATGCGATGTTCGACACCGCGCAGCGCGAGATCGGCGAGAAGAAGCTCGCCTGGGCGCGCGAGCAGCACGTCAAATACGTGCTGACCGGCGCGGTCGAAGAGTGGCGTTACAAGGCGGGCGTCGATGGCGAGCCGGTCGCGGGCGTCACGTTCGAACTCGTCGATGTCGCGTCGGGCCAGGTCGTATGGAGCGCAACGGGCTCGCGCAGCGGCTGGAGCCGCTCGAGCCTCGCGAACGTCGCGACCTCGCTGATCGGCAAGCTGCTCGCGCCGTTGCGCGCGCACGCATGAAGCGGCGCATGCCGTCATCGGGTTTTAGACAAGCCATCAGGAGTCGGCCGTGAATACCGCCACTTCCCGACCGGACAGCAGCGCGAACGCGGCAGCCGTGAAGCCGCGCAGCGCGCACCCGTTCGGTCATCTGAATGCCGTGCGGCGCTTCGTGGCGCCTGCGGTCACGCGGCCGTTCGCGATCGTCGAGACGATCGGCTTCATGCTGATCGTCTGCCTGCTGTGCTGGCATTTCGATCCGTCCGACCCGCTGCTGCTCGACACGGGCTTTCCGTGGCTCTGGTTCGCGACGCTCGTGGTCGCGCTGCGCTACGGCACGCTGCTCGGTCTTCTGGCGAGCGCGATGCTGGTCGGCGCCTGGCTCGTGCACACGCACGGCGGCGGCGACGCATGGCCGACGACGTTTTTCATCGGCGGCCTGTTGCAGACGATCCTCGTCGGCCATTTCGGCGATATCTGGGGCGCGCGCGCGGCACGCGCGAACGCGCTCAACGGCTATCTGAACGACCGGCTCGTCGCGATCACGAATAGCCACTATCTGATGCGGCTATCGCACGAGCGGCTCGAGAAAGACCTGCTGTCGAAGCCGACCACGCTGCGCGACTCGATTACCGAGTTGCGCCGCCTGTCGGTCGCGCACGGCCTCGAGGCGCCGCGCACGCGTGCCGCGGACGATATGCCCGGGGCGCACGAACTGCTCGAATTCGTCGCCCAGGCGTGCCAGATCGAAGTGGCCGCGCTGTTTCCCGTGCATGGCGGCAAGGCCGGCGCCGCCGCGCTCGCTCGCGTGGGCGACGCATTCGAGCTCGATGCGCACGACGATCTCGTGGCGCGTGCGCTCGAAACGAAGAGCGTTGCGCATCTGCGCAGCGACGAGCGGCCGGTCGTGCATACCTCGCTGCTCGTCTGTGCGCCGGTGGTCGCCGCGGACGGCGAGGTGCTCGCGCTCGTCGCGATCCGGCGTATGCCGTTCCTGTCGCTGAACTTCGACAATCTCCAGTTGCTGCTCGTTTTGCTCGGCTATTACGCGGACGGCGTCGAGCACTCGCGGCAGGTACGCGAGATTCTCGATGTCGTGCAGAACTGCCCGTACGACTTCGCGCTCGATTTGAGCCGGCTCTCGCGGCTTGCGCGCTCGGCGGGCATCGCGTCGTCGCTGGTCGCGCTCGTGTTCCCGCATGACGATGCCGGCGATTCGTTCTTCGAGCATGTGATGCGCCGGCGCCGCTCGCTCGATCTGCTGTGGCCGATCAGGACCGAGGGCAAGTCGGTGCTCGTGAATCTGATGCCCGCGACCGACGAGACCGGCGTCGACGGCTATCTCGCGCGCATCGAAGCGAGTCTGCGCGTGCAGTTCGATCTCGATCTCGAAGGCGCGCGCATCGGCGTGCATACGCTGCATCTGGGCAGCGGCGCACCGGGCCCGGCGTTGCGAGGGCTGCTGACACGCAGCGGCATCGATGGCTAAGCCCGAGCGCTCTTCGAGCGCTTCCAACGCTTCGAACGCGTGGCGCGTGGTGTTGTCGGTGCTGGCCCTGCTGGCGATCGTCGCGCTGGCACTCGTGCAGGGCAGCGTGCTGTGGCAACTCGCGCCCGGTGCGACCGTCGAAGGGCCGATCCTGCCTGCGATGCTGCTCGACGCGATCTGCGGCGCGCTGCAGGCGGTGCTGTTCCGCTTGCTGTTGCCGCCACGGTATCGCGAGCCGCGCGGCTTCACGCTGCTGTTCCTGTGGCTCTTCTGCACGTTCGTGCCGGTTGCGGCCGGCCTCGTCCTGCTCGCGAGCTGCATATGGGCTGCCTGGTTTCCAGGCAAGCGCAGCGACGACGATCTCGAAGAAGTGCCTGCGCCCCAGTTCGTCACGTATCTGATGTCGCGCGTCTCGCACGGCGGCGGCGCGCGCCTGCAGGCGCGGCTCGTCAATACGCAGGTCAATGCATCGGACCGGCTGTCGGCGCTCGTCGCGATCCAGAGCATGCCGACGCGTACCACGGGCACGTTGCTGCGCGACCTGCTCGCCGATCCGATCGAAGACGTGCGGCTGATTGCGTACGGCACGCTCGATCAGGCCGAGAACGACGTGATGCAGAAGATTTTCCAGACCGCGCAGACACTCGAACTCGCGCAGACCGATAGCGAGCGTCACGCGATCAACCGGCAACTGGCCGAGCTGTATTTCGAGCTCGTTTATCAGAACCTCGTGCAGGGCGCGGTCTATACGCACACGCTCGAGCAGGCCGACCATTACGCGAGCGCCGCGCTCGAGATCGACGCCGGCGACGCAGCGCTGTGGTTGATCCGCGGGCGTCTCGCGCTCGCACAGGGCGCGGCCGCCGATGCCGCGGGCTATCTGGCGCGCGCCCAGGCGCTCGGTTTTCCGCGCGAGCGCCTCGTGCCGTGGCTCGCCGAAGCCGCGTTCCTGCAACGCGATTACACGCGCGTGGCCGAATTGCTCGCGTCGCTCGGCCATGCATCGGCGCTGCCGCTGCTCAAACCCGTCGTTCAATACTGGTCGCCATGAATTCGTCACTTTTTCGTCGCGCCGCCGATGCCGATGTATGCCTGCTGCTCGAAGGCACGTTCCCTTACGTGCGAGGCGGCGTGTCGAGCTGGGTCAATCAGATGATCCGCTCGTACCCGGGAATTCGCTTTGCGATCGCATTCGTCGGCAGCCGCGAAGAGGACTATCACGGCGCCGCGTATGAGCTGCCCGATAACGTCGTCCACTTCGAAGCGCATTACCTGTATGAGGCGGCACCGGCCGACAGGCAGACGGCGCGCGAAATTCCCGGCGATGCGGCCGCATTCGCAAAATCGGCCCAACTGCACGATGCATGGCGTAACCGGCACGGCGCAAATCCGGCCGCGCTGATGGCCGACCTCGTGCACCTGATCGGCGACGACGGACCGCTCAACGAGCAGCAATTCGTGTCGAGCCGCGCGGCATGGGACTTTATCGTCGATCAGTACCATCGGCATTGCACGGACCCGTCGTTTACCGACTACTTCTGGACCGTGCGCATCATGCACAAGCCGCTGTGGCAGCTCGCGCGCATTGCCGCGCAATTGCCGCCGGCGCGCGTGTACCACACGGTATCGACGGGCTATGCGGGCTTTCTCGGCGCGCTGCTGCACTATCGGAGCGGCCGGCCGCTGCTCGTCTCCGAGCATGGCATCTACACGAAAGAACGCAAGATCGACCTGCTGCAAAGCCAGTGGATTCGCGACAACCGCGGCGCGTTCGAGCGCGACATCTCGAAGATCAGCTATTTCCGCGAGCTGTGGGTGCGTTTCTTCGAAGCGCTCGGCAAGCTCGCGTACGACGCCGCCGACGATATCGTTGCGCTCTACGAAACGAACCGGCAGCGGCAGATCGCCGACGGCGCCGATGCGGCGCGTACGCGCAATATTCCGAATGGCGTCGATGTCGACGGGCTGGCGCCGCTCGTCGCAAAACGCGCGCCGCATGAGCCGGATCAGGCGCGGGCCGGCAAGGTCGTCGCGCTGATCGGCCGCGTCGTGCCGATCAAGGACATCAAGACGTTTATCCGCGCGATTTTCATTGCGTCGCGCACGATGCCCGATATCGAAGGCTGGATTGTCGGACCGGAGGAAGAAGACCCGGCCTATGCACAGGAATGTCGCGCGCTCGCGCAAAGTCTCGGCCTCGCGCGACACGTGAAGTTTCTCGGCTTTCAGCGCATCGATGAAATCCTGCCGCAAGTCGACGCGCTTGCCTTGACGTCGATCAGCGAGGCGCTGCCGCTGGTCGTGCTCGAAGGCTTCGCCGCGGGCGTGCCGTCGATTACCACCGACGTCGGGTCGTGCCGGCAGCTGATCGAAGGCTATGGCGACGAAGACCGTGCGCTCGGCGCGGCCGGCCTTGTCGTGCCGATCGCGAACCCGGCGGCATTCGCACAGGCGGTGCTCGAACTGCTCGGCGACGTGCCGCGCTGGCGATCTGCACAGGCAGCGGGTCTCGAACGCGTGCGCCGCTTCTATACGAAGGCTCAGATGATCGATCAATATCGCGAACTGTACGAGCGGCTTGCCGCCGCGCCGACGCGGACCGCGCGTGGCGGTGCGAGCGCGGCGGGCGGTGCGGCGGGCAACGCATCGGGCATGACGGGTTGCCCGGTGCACGCGGGCGCGCGCGGCGCCGCGGCCGCGGCCGGTGCAGCGGGCGTACAGCCTTCGCAGGCGCAGGAGAATCGCTGATGGCAGGCATTGGTTTCGAGCTTCGCAAGATCCTGCGGCGCGACACGCTGACCGGCGCGATGCGCGCCTACGCTTACGCGGGGCTGATCAGTTCAGGGCCGCTGATCATGTCGATCGTCGGCATTCTCGTGATCGGCCTGATGAGCCTTGCGTTCACGATCCCGAAGTACGCGATCGTGCAATTCCAGGTGTCGGTCACTTACCTGATTGCGGGCAGCCTGATTCTGACGGGGCCGCTGCAGCTGTCGTTTACGCGCTTCATTTCAGACCGCCTCTTCGAAAAGCGCGACGATCTCGTGCTGTCGAACTACAACGGCGTCGTGCTGGTCTCGACGGCTGCGTCGGGAATCGTCGGCTATATCGCCGTGTGGCTCGGGTTCGGCGGCGAGCCGCTGCTGTACCGGCTGCTGATGGTCGCGGGCTTTGTCGTGATCAGCAATATCTGGATCGCGGTGATCTTTCTGTCGAGCGTCAAACAATACCGGCAGATTCTTGTCGTGTTTTTTGTCGGTTACGGCTGCACGGTGGCGTTTGCGCTGATGCTGAACCGGCACGGCATTGCGGGACTGCTGGGCGGCTTCGTCGCGGGGCATATCGTGCTGCTCGCGGGCCTTTCCGGGCTCATTTACCGGAACTACCGCAGCGAGCGGTTCATTTCGTTCGAAGCGTTCGAACGGCGTTTCGCGTATCCGAGCCTCGCGCTGGCCGGTTTGCTGTTCAATCTCGGCGTGTGGCTCGACAAGTTCATGTTCTGGTACGCGCCGGCCACGGGGGCGACCGTGATCGGACCACTGCATGCGTCGGTGATCTACGATATCCCGGTGTTTATCGCCTATGTATGCGTGATGCCCGGCATGGCGACGTTTCTCGTGCGTATCGAGGCCGACTTCGTCGAATACTACGACGCGTTCTACGATGCGGTGCGCAGCGGCGCGACGCTGCGCCATATCAACGACATGCGCGACATGATGGTGTCGAGCATCCGCGCGGGCCTTTACGAGATCGTCAAGATCCAGGCGGTGGTGCTGCTGCTTATTCTTGCGTTCGGCAGGTGGGTGCTCGATGCACTGCATATCTCCACGCTGTATATGCCGCTGCTGATTCTCGACGTGATCGCGGCAAGCCTGCAGGTGCTGCTGCTCGGTTTGCTGAACGTGTTCTTCTACCTCGATGCGCGGCGCTCGGTGTTGAAGCTCTGCGTCGCTTTTGTCGCGCTGAACGGCGTGCTGACCGGCATCACGTTGCGGCTTTCGCCCGACACGTATGGCTACGGCTTTGCGCTGACGCTGCTGATTCTCGTCGTCGCGGCCGTGCAGATGCTCGACCGCAAGTTCGCAAGGCTCGAATACGAAACCTACATGCTGCGCAACTGACATGGCCGCGCTCGCGAATCTGTTTGCACGGCTTGGGCCGCCCTGGGTGCAAATCGCGTGCGTGGCGGCGGTACTCGTGCTGTTATCGGTTATCTGTGCGCGGCCTGCATTGGCAGCCTGCTCGCGCGGCGCGAAAAGCGGTGTCGGCGCGGTGGCCCTGTTTTACGGCGAGCAGGTGCCGGTCGATCAGCTGTCGAAGTTCGATACGGTCGTGGTCGAAGCGGATAGCGGCTTCGATCCGCGCACGGCATCTTCGATGGCGTCGGCGAACGGTGCAGGCAAGTCGCGCTGTACGAAATGGTATGCGTACGTGAGCGTCGGCGAGGTCACGAAGGATCGCGACTACCTGGCGTCGATGCCGAAGCAGTGGCTGATCGGGCGCAATGCGGAATGGGCCTCGGCCGTGATCGATCAAGGCGCGCCCGGTTGGCCGCAGTTCTTTGTCGAACACATCATTGCGCCGCTATGGGCGCGCGGCTATCGCGGCTTTTTCCTCGATACGCTCGATTCGTGGCAACTGATCGCGAAGACCGATGCTGCGCGTGCGCGGCAGCAGGCGGGCCTCGTCAATACGATTCGCGCGCTGAAGGCGCGTTATCCGGACGCGCAACTCATTGTTAACCGCGGCTTCGAAGTGCTGCCCGAGCTTCGCGGCGACGTCGCGGCGGTTGCATTCGAATCGCTGTACGGCAACTGGGACCAGGGCAACCAGCGCTATGGAGCCGTACCGGCCGACGACCGCGAATGGCTGCTCGATCAGGCGCGCACGATTCGCGAGCGTTACCGGCTACCGGTGATTTCCATCGATTATTGCGCGCCGGACGATGAAGCGTGCCGACGCGACATCGCCGCAAAAATCTGCGCGGCAGGCATCGAGCCGTATGTGACCGATGGCGCGTTGCGCACGGTCGGCGTCGGCGCCGATGCGGCATGCCGTGCGCGGCTCGATGCCGCGCAACGCAACTGAGCCGGCGGCATCGAATCAGCGGAACTGCGCGAGCGCGAGCAACAACACCATCCCGCCGATTGCTCCATCGAGAACGCGCCATGCATTGGCACGACGAAATAGCGGCGCAAGCACGCGCGCGCCATAACCGATCGCGACAAACCATCCCGCGCTGACCGCCATTGCGCCGAGCGCGAATGCGGTACGCGCGCCTTCGGGCTCGCGGGCGCCGGCCGTGCCGATCAGCAGAAACGTGTCGAGATACACATGCGGATTGAGCCATGTGAACGCGAGCGTCATCAAAATGATCGGGATCGTGCGCTGCGTTTCGCGGGAGGATGCAGTCGAGGACGCAACCCGCGACGAGTCGGAGCCTTGCGCATCGAGGACCTTGCCGCTCGGCCGTAGCGCGCGGCGCAACGCGCTGATGCCGAACCATGCGAGATATGCAAGGCCGACGTACAGCAGCGTGTGGATAAACACGGGATAGCGGCTGACCAGTGCCGAGGCGCCGCCGACGCCCGCGCCGATGAGGATAAAGTCCGACAGCGCGCACAGCAGCACGATCTTGCCGACATGCGCCCGCATGATGCCTTGCCGCAGGACAAATGCGTTTTGCGCACCGATCGTCACGATCAGCGACGCGCACAATGCGGCGCCATGAGAGAAAGATATCCAGTTCATCGCGTATCAAAACAATATAAAAAAGGTGGATCGCCGCAGTCTGAAGTAAGCTGACGGCTAAGAAAACCTAATTCTCTTAACACCGGTTAAGGAACGCTAATGCTCGACTACGCATTGCTCGATGCGCTTGCGGCTGTCGTCCGTCACGGATCGTTCGAGCGTGCCGCACGCGAACTGAACGTCACGCCGTCGGCGGTATCGCAGCGCGTGAAACTGCTCGAGGAGCGCGTGGGCAGCGTGCTCGTCAGGCGCGGCTCGCCATGTGTCGCCACCACCTCGGGTGCACTGCTGTGCCGGCATACGGAGCGCGTGCAGTTGCTCGAGGCTGAACTGGCCGGCCCGCTTCCCGCCTTGCCGGGCGCGCAGTTGCAGGCGTGGCCCATGCTGCGCGTCGCGGTGAACGACGACAGCGTGGGGACATGGTTCATCGATGCGGTTGCGGGCTTTTGCACCGAGCGCGAAATGCTGCTCGACCTCGTGATCGACGACCAGGACCACACGGCCCAGTTGATCCGCGACGGCAGCGTGCAAGGCGCGGTGACCACCCAGGCCGAGCCGGTGCAGGGCTGCCGCTCGACCCGGCTGGGCCGCATGCGGTACCTCGCGGTCTGCACGCCGGCATTTCACGCGCGGCACTTCGCCGAGGGCGTGACGCGCGAAACGCTGCGCCGCGCGCCGTGCATCGACTTCAATCCGAAGGACGAACTGCAGAAGCGCTTCATGCGCAAGATCACGCGCGCGGAAGTCGATCCGCCAAAGCACTGGATTCCGCACGTCGCGGGCTTCATGCGCGCGTGCATGACAGGGCTCGGCTGGGGTATGTGCCCGGAGCGGATGGTCGCGCCGTCTCTCGCCCGCGGGGAACTGATCGACATGTTGCCGGGCAGGCATCTCGACGTCGATCTGTACTGGCAGAGCTGGCGGCTCCCGATTGGCTGGCTCGACGAGTTCGGCCTTGCGTTGCGCACGCAGGCGGCACAACTGCTCGACTGAATCGGCGAATCGGCAGCGGGCGGCACCGCGGCGGGCATGCATCGGCGGCTTCGTCGCGCCCACGACTCTGCGCGCGTTACCGGTTACCGGTCACCGCTACCGCGCTTCCGGCAACGCGTCGGTTTTCTGCTGCGCGCCCCCATTGCGCGTCTCCGGCATCGCGGCCCACACGAGCAACACGGCAAGCGCGCCGGCGCCCGCGAGGCCGAAGAAGCTGACCGCATTGCCGAAGCGGTCTGCGACAAAGCCCGCCAGCGACGTGCTCAGCGTCGCGCCGATGCCCGCCGCGAGCCCGAAGAGCCCGATACACAGGTTGTAGCGGCCCTTGCCGCCCGCGACGTCGGCGGCGATCAGCGGCAGCATCACGCCGAACACCGCGGCGCTGATGCCGTCGAGCATCTGTACCGGCACGAGCAGATACGGGCTGCTCACGCCCGCAAACAGCAGCGCGCGAATCGGCAATGCGGAGAAGCCGAGCAGCAGGATCGGCCGCCGGCCCCAGCTTTGTGCGGTGCGGCCGACCCACGGCGAGAGCAGCGCGACGATTGCCTGCGGCACGATGATGCACGCGGCGATCACGAGCTGAACGTTATCGCCCATGCCCGCGGTCACTTCGCCGGCCGCGAGGTTCAGCATCGCCGCGTTCGACAGATGGAACAGCACGACGCAAACGGCGAACACGAGCAGCCGCTTGTCGCGCAGCAGTTCGAGAATCGACTCGCGCTGCTCGGGCTCGACAGGCGCATCGTCCGGCGCCGCATCCGCGGGCAACGTCGGCTCGGCGTCGCCGAGCGACGGTTCGCGCGGCCTTGGGGCGCCCGGTGCGCGCGGCGGCGCGTTCGGCAGATGAATCATCGTCAGCGCGAAAAGCGCGGGCATCGCGAGTGCGGCGGTGAGCCAGAACACTGCGCGCGCGGAGAAGTATTCGCCGGTCAGCCCCATCAGCCCCGCCGCGACGGCGCTGCCGATCGATGCCCAGCGTGCGTTACGGCCGAGCCGGTCGCCGAGATCGGCGCGTCCGACGAGCGAGAACGAGATCGCCGCCATCGCCGGCACGAGCATGCAGCTCGCGAAGCCGTGCAGCACCTCGGCGGCCATCACAGGCAGCACGGTCGGGCTGACGGCCAGCAGCAGCGCGCTGGCGATGATCGCGATGGTCGCCCATGCGGCGGCGGCCTTCTTGTTGCGCAGCGCGTCGACGGCGGCGCCGCCCGGGATCTGGCTCACCATCGCGCTGATCGTGCCGACCGATAGCGCGAGACCGATTTCGCCCTGGGTCCATTTGTGCGTCGCGAGATACGACGCGATAAACGGCCCGAATCCCGTCTGCACGTTCGCGACGAAGAAGTTGAGCCAGTCGAGGGCGCGGAGACTGCGTGCGTTGACCATGTGCCGGCTCGTCATCGGGAAGTGCGCGCGGAAGAAGCCGTCGCGCCGGACGACGAAGCAGGCGGCGAAGCCGGGGACGCCGCAGGGGGCGGGGCGCCGCCCGCGGCCGGCGCCGATGCAGTCGATGCGGGCGCTTGCGACGGCGCAGGCGACACCGCGACGATCGGCTTGCCGTTCTCATACGAGGGCGCCGCCTTGATCTGCGCCTCGTTCAGATCCATCAGCGCGCGCAGCGATTTGTCCTTCGGCGTGAAATGCAGCGCGGACCAGCTCGCCGCAATCGAGCGGCGGTCGAGATTGATGATGCCGCTCACGTCGATGATGACCGCTTGCGGTTGCGCGTTGCCGTCGACCAGCACATCGATCACGCGTCCAACCTGCGCGCCGTTCGGCCGGGCGACGGTCGCGTCGAGCAACTGAAGCTGGCCGTCCGGCACCGGCGGCGCGGGCGCAACGCCGGCAAGCGGTGTGGCAAGCGAGGTCGATGGCTTCGCGCGGCCCACCGATGCCATCTGGTTCGGCGGCAATGTGATCGTGATCGGCGCGGGCTTCGCGGTTGGATTGAAGCGGAATGCGTTCCACGGGAAGCTTGCCTTGCGGTCGCCGATGCCCATGAAGCCCTGCAGATTGACGACGAGTTCGCGCGGCGCGCCATGCACGTCGACGGTCAGATCGACCGCGCGGCCGATCACCTTGCCGTCGGGCTTCTGCACTTCGCTGTCGAGCAGGCCTCGCACCGTGCCGCGGTCGATCGCGTGTGTCACGATCAGCGGCGGCGGAGGAGGCGGCGGCGGAGGCGGAGGGGGCGGCGGCGGTGGCGGCGGTTCGACCTTGTGCGGCCGCACGATCACCCGCTTGGGCTTTTTCGGCTGAGCCGGCTCGGCCGGTTCCGTTTCCTCGGGCTCCGTCTCGACGAGCGGCAGCGCAGGCGGCTCGACGATGCTCGGCACCGCCTCGACGATCGGGGCGGGCTCCTGATGGGCCGGGCCGAACAGCGCGCAGCCTGACAGCGCGAGGGCCGCGAGCGCCAGGACGGCGAGAAACAGTAGACGGAAAGCCGGACGTAGGAAACCGCCGCTCATCAACAGGGACTCCGTGCGTGAAGCGGGATGCCTTTGAACATCGCCGCGATCGGTGCGGTGAAACGTGCCGTGAAACTGGCTGTAAAAGTTGCTGCGAAATCTGCTTTGCAGCGCGCGCGCACGGCATTCATCGCGAGCGTGAATGCGAGGCGGAAAGCGCGCCGCGGACAGAGTGTAACCTGCTGCGCCGGCCAGGCCGGGTTTGCCGCACGTTGCGCATCGCACACGACACGCTTTCGCGCATTTTTCCTCGTAGGTGTAAACACCCGGCACGCGCGCTGCGAGTCCCGCGCGCTCGCCGATATAAGCATCGAGACATGCCGGGCATGCCTTCGCTGCGATAGGAGACATATTTGTCTTCACCTACCCTTCGCAACTACAGAAAAGGCGGCGGCGCACGGACCAGCTGCCGCGCGTGCTGCGATACGAACAGGCGGCACAAGCGGCACAAGCGGCACGAGCGGCACAAGCGGCACAAGCCGCACGACAACTCGACGAGACGAACCTGATGACGGCTCCCGCATGGCCGTTTCAGCTTGCTGATAAAGGAGGCACTCACCATGATGGAATCAGAGGCGCATGCGCAACGCTTGCCGGCAACCGGCCTCGACGGCGACCCCGGCGCATTCGAAGGCGCGGCTGCAGGAATGATCGACCGCTACTTCGAAGTGTCGGCGCGCGGCAGTACGCAGCGCCGCGAAGTCGTGGCGGGCATCACGACGTTTCTCGCGATGGTGTACTCGGTGTTCGTCGTGCCAGGCATGTTCGGCAAGGCCGGCTTCGACACGAGTGCGGTATTCGTCGCCGTCTGTCTGACAACGGCGTTCGGCTCGCTGCTGATGGGCGTATGGGCGCGCTTGCCGATCGCCATCGGCTGCGCGATATCGTTGACCGCGTTTACCGCGTTCGGGCTGGTGCTGGGCAAGGGATTGCCTCCGACCGTCGCATTGGGCGCCGTATTTCTGATGGGCCTTGTGTTCACCGCAATTTCGGTGACCGGCGTGCGCTCGTGGATTCTGCGCAACTTGCCGGCGGGCGTTGCGCACGGCACGGGCATCGGCATCGGGCTCTTTCTGCTGCTGATCGCGGCCAACGACGTCGGTCTCGTGGTGAAGAATCCGGGGCCCGGCATGCCGGTGTCGCTCGGCCATATCACGTCGCTGCCGGCGCTGATGTCGGTGATCGGGCTCGCGGCGATTTTCGGGCTTGTGCGGCGCCGCGTGCCGGGCGCGATCCTGATTGTGATTGTCGCGATCTCGTCGCTTGCTCTGCTGCTCGACCCGGCGGTCGCATTTCATGGCGTGTTCGCATTGCCGTCGCTGAGTGCGCCGGGACATGCGTCGCTGATCGGCGCGATGGACCTGAGAGGCGCGTTGTCGCTCGCGGTGCTGCCGAGCGTGCTTGCGCTCGTGATGACCGCGGTGTTCGATGCGACGGGCACGATTCGCGCGGTTGCGGGGCAGGCGGGGCAACTCGATCAGAACGGCCGCATCATCAACGGCGGCCGCGCGTTGACGGCCGATTCGGTCAGTTCGATCTTTTCCGGCCTGATGGGCGGCGCACCGGCTGCCGCATATATCGAATCGACAGTCGGCGTGGCCGCCGGTGCGAAAACGGGTCTCGCGGCCGCGGTCGTCGGGCTGCTGTTTCTTTGCGTGATGTTCTTTTCGCCGCTTGCGGCGCTAGTGCCGTCGTATGCGACCGCGCCCGCGTTGATGTACGTCGGACTCCTGATGCTGTCGAGCGTCGGCAAGCTGCATATGGACGATATGGTCGACGCGATGTCGGGTCTCGTCTGCGCGGTTTTTATCGTGCTGACCGCGAATATCGTGACCGGCATCATGCTCGGCTTCTGCACACTCGTAATCGGTCGGATTGTGAGCGGCGAGTACAGCAAGCTCAATGTCGGGACTGTTGCGATCGCGATCGTTCTGGCGGTGTTCTATCTGGGCGGCTGGGCGATCTGATCTGATTAGATCCCGCTGGAACTGGCGCGATCATGCGTAACGCTTGATGTGGAAGTTTAGCGGTTACTGGTTAGCAGTTTCCTCCACGGGTGCGGCGCGGTTACCTTGCGCGGCGCCCGTCGTTTTATACGCGCGCACCGAGGCGCACGCCGCGCTATAACGACATTTCGAAAGCAGGCTTGAGAAACAGATGGATCGCCATCACGACGAGCCCCATGGCGGCGACGGCGAGCGTCAGCGTCCCATACTCGTCGTATCGCATGTCGTACATACAAGCGACGAGAAAGAGAATCGCAAGCAGATTGGTCAGCCAGTCGAAGTTGAGCGCGAGCAACATCGGCGAATCCGGGCTCGCCCGGAAGAATCGTCTGTTCAGGTGAGCCGATTCTATCGAGTTGACCTTACGGATTCGCAACGAAGTCGCGCAAATGAGACGTAAGCTGTTATTCAGCCGATGCTGTGCGCATTTCCTGTTTGATCCAGTCGGTCACCGACGTGCGCTTCGGCGTCCAACCGAGCAGTTCGCGTGCGCGCGTGCCGCGCACGCGGCTGTTCGAACCAAGGCCGTACGAGGCCATTTCGTAGCCCCATTCTTTTTTCGCTGCTTCGAGCGGCCAGTCTTGCGGCGCGCCGAGACCGAGCGCGTCGGCAATCGCCGTGCTCATCTCGCGAAACGACGCCTCGCCGCTTTCGACGAAATAGAACGTGCCGGCGGGCGTTTTATCGAGCGCGAGACGATAGAGCTCGACCACGTCGTCGATATGCACGTTCGACCAGATATTGCCGCCGCTGCCGACGTGCCTGACGATGCCGCTCTTTTGCGCCTGACGGATGAGCCGCGGCAACTGCACGCTTGCGCTGCCCTTGATCGCGCCATGTCCGTAGATCAGCGTATTGCACAGCACGGCCGAGCGAATGCCGCGTTTCGCGGCGTCGAGCACGAGCCGATCGATGGCCACGCGAGCGGCTTTATCGGCAGTTGGTTCGGGTAACGAATCTTCGCGATGGATCGCAGCCGAGCCGGCTTCGCCGCCCGACGCATCGCCGACGATGCTCGAGCCGCTCGTATGCAGAAACGGCTTGTTCGAACCGGCAAGGCCTTCGATCAGCGCTTCGACCGCGCCGCGATGATCGCTGCTTGCTGCGTTGATGACGGCGTCGGCCGCTTGTGCTTGCGCGACCAGCAGTTCGCGGTCGTCGAGCGAACCGATGACGGGCACGATGCCGAGTCGTTCGAGTTCGGCGGCCTGTTCGGGCTTGCGGATCAGACCGGTGACGCGATGCCCCGCGCGCGCGAGGCCGGCGGCGATCGAACCGCCTATAAAGCCGTTCGCGCCTGTGATGAAGATATTCAAGGTGTTCTCCCATACCGCGTATTGCGGCGTTGAACTCAGTATGCGGCCGGCTGATTCTCGCAAAAAGCGTGTTAGTCTCAAATCACACTTGATTTGAAATCAACAATGAAAACTTCGACCGATGAATTGCTTGTGTTCGTGACGGTGATCGATAGCGGATCGATCACGGCGGCTGCGGAAAAGCTGCAGCAAACGGTATCGGGCGTGAGCCGCGCGCTGTCGCGGCTCGAGAAGAAGCTCGACACCGCGCTCGTGCGGCGCACGACGCGGCGTTTGCAACTGACTGAAGAAGGCGAGCTGTATCTCGCCAAAGCGCGCGCGATCCTTGCTGCGATGGAAGAGGCCGAGGAGTCGGTCGCACGGCGGCGCAGGCGCCCTTCGGGCCCGTTGAGGGTGGATGCGGCCTCGCCGTTCATGCTGCATTGCATAGCACCGCATATGAAGGCGTTTTCGGCGTTGTATCCGGAAATCAGGCTCGAACTGACGAGCAACGAACGGACCGTCGATCTGTTGAAGCAGCGTGTGGATATTGCGATCCGCATCGGCGAGTTACAGGACTCGACGCTGCATGCGCGCGCGTTGGGCAGCAGCAAGCTGAGGATCGTGGCGAGTCCTGGGTATGTGGCGGAGCGCGGGGTGCCGCGCTCGGTGGATGCGTTGCACGAGCATCGGCTGATCGGGTTTACGGCGCCTGAACATTTGAACCGGTGGCCGCTGCGCGATGGCGAGCGCGATTTGCTGAAGATCGAGCCGGGTATTGCGGCGTCGAGCGGCGAGACGTTGCGCAAGCTGGCGATCGACGGGTGGGGCATCGCGTGCCTTGCGGACTTCATGATTGCCGGCGATCTGCGGGAAGGGCGGCTTGTGCCGGTGCTCGAGAACGGGATGGTCGATCGGCGGCAGCCGATTCATGCGGTGTACTACCAGAGTGCGTCTTTGGCGGGTCGGGTGAAGTGTTTTCTGGATTTTATTCAGGGGAGGGTGAGGCTTTAGCTTGCGGATCGCGCCTGGATTGCTTCGCTGTATTCCCGGTGTCGAAGCCGGGTATGGCGAGGTTTTCGTTTTCGCAATCGCCGATGAAATTGAGCATGTCGGGAAGCGTGAAGGTAAATTTCGCCGCCGTTGGAGGTGACGGCGCGGGGTACATAACGGTTGTAGATTTCGTCGGCTATCTGTCAGTGGGTCATCTAGCAGCTGCATACTCGCCGAGCAAGTGCCCGGTGTGGCTAATCGAGCAACCGGATCAGGCGATGCGCTTCGTCTGCCGGGATATAGTCATGGGGGAACGGCGTTGCCGGGAACGGTGCCCGGCTTTGGATGCGCGCCAGTTCGATATCGTAGAGGCCGTATATGTGCCAGTTCATCGATAACGGGAAGAACGCGTACTCGTTCGTGTAGCCCATCGCATAGTTCACATTTTCGATGAAGTTGACCGAGCTGTAGAGTTCATTGAAATAGTCGCGCTCGTTGGCGCGAGTATCGAGCTTCATCGCGGGGAAGTCTCCAGCCGTCAGGATGAGGTTGTCGCTGGCCAACGCGAGAACATCGACGAAATAATATTCGGAATCACCGTTTTCATGCGACAACGCATTGACAAAATCTATAAAGCCGGCGATCCGAAATTCCAGCCAATCACCGTATGCGACCTTACCGCCATATCGATTGGCGTCATGGGCTTTCCAGTTCGCGATTTCCTCGGAGATCCGTCGCAATTGGTCGAACGTTTGATCGTCTCGGACGATTGCCATTGCATACTCGCTGAACAAGTGCCCGGTGTCACTAATCGAGCAACCGGATCAGGCGATGCGCTTCGTCTGCCGGGATATAGTCATGGGGGAACGGCGTTGCCGGGAACGGTGCCCGGCTTTGGATGCGCGCCAGTTCGATATCGTAGAGGCCGTATATGTGCCAGTTCATCGATAACGGGAAGAACGCGTACTCGTTCGTATAGAACATGGTGTAGTAGTCCATGTCTTTTATAAAGTTCACCTTCCGGTCGAGTTCGTGAAAATAGTCGCGCTCGCTGATCTGGCAGTCGAACCTTATTGCGGGGAAATCTCCGGCGGTGAGCACAAGGTCGTCGCGCGACATTGCGCAAACATCGACAAAGTAGTACTCGGCGTCACCGTTCGCATGCGAAAGCGCATTGACGAAATCTAAAAAATTGGCGACCTTGAACTCCATCCAGTCGCAATATTCGATGTTCTGCCCGTATTTGTCCGGGTCATGTGACCTCCAGTTCGCGATTGAGCTACACATTTGCCGTAGGCGATCAAAGGTGGGACGGTCTTGGATGATACTCATAGCTAGCTCACTTCAGGCGGATCTTGACACTGATTGGGTCGGTCCCTCTGCGATAGTCTGCGGTGGGTGTTCCTGTTGAACGCGCATCATCGCGTACGGAGTAGCTCACGTTATCCTTGGAGTAGAGAATGACGTTCCTTTTGGGATTGACCACTTCCCGGGTGTAACCATTCGCCACCAGATTCGCCTCGAATTCGGCGCGACTGATATCCGTTTGAATATTTCGGACGCTCTTGCCGACGGTGATGACCTCGTATTCGGACACTACCCGGCCAGGCGGTATCGCGTCAAATTCCGCTAGCCCTGCGGACTTGCATTGTCCGGTGGTGACAATGTCGAGTCCGATTTTGATCCAGCGGACAGGAGGTATAAAACATTCGAGGCAAACCGGCTCCAGCCCCGGCTCTTGCGTAAGTCCCAGTGCTTTTAGCAATCCGATCGTGCCGACCGCCGGCCCCGCCGGCCTGACCCCCGACTCATAGTTATCCAGCCACTCATCAATCTCGTCACGACCAATCGCGACCGCGCTACCGCCTTCCGGCTTGACCATCCCCGTGCGCGCCGCGATCTGCCCATCTGGCGCATAGGTATAGTCGACCGTCAGCGTGCGGCTCACATTGCCATTGGAAGGCCTTGCAGCCTCGACATAAGTGAACTTCGTCACGCGGCCACGCACGTCATACGCGACGTACACGGTCATACCGTCGTCCAGCAGTTCAAGCGGTCGACGCGCTGCGTCGCGCAACACGATCCCGTAGTTGCGGCCAGCCATGAAAGACATCGCTACGCGCCGGTTGGCGCTACGGTCATAGGTTTGATGCCACTGTTCGACCGTTTGCCCACCGACCATCGTCAACGTGTCCGTTAGCCGGTTCTGATTGTTGTACGTGAATCCATACGTGCGCTGCTGACCAGTGGACTTCGCATCGAAACCGTTCGCACCGGTCGCATCGTCCGTGCCGAGTTCGCTGAGCCCGACAAGATTTCCGCGCTCGTCATAGGCGAAGCCACGCATCATGCGAGGCGTCGCGACCAGCGACGGATGCAACGTGGTCGTGTCGTCGTAGCGAACCGTGGTAACCGATAAACCCGCCGGCGTTCGCCGTGCCACGCGCGTAGGGCGGCCCAAGTCGTCGTAGCTGTACTCCGTGCTGCTGCCATCGGCCGCGCTATCGGTCAGCAGATTGCCGGCAGCGCCCCATGTCGTCGCGGTATTGCCCAATGACGAACTGCTCCCAGTCGGTCGTTGCACACCCGCAATCGAAGAGAAGTTCAGCGCGGTGGTGCGACGGCTGTCCGTCACCGTCGTGCTGTTGCTGCCGTAGCCGAACTGAACGTTGCGCGTCGTATCGGGATGGCTCGCCGCAATCGCACGCCCCTTGGTGTCATACGTCCACGTGGCAACGCGTGAGCCCGTTTCATCGATCACGCCGGTCATGGCGGACCAGAAGCGGATGTCTTCGAACAGATAGCGCCGTACGTAGCCGTCGGGCCATGTCACCGAAACGAGATTGTTGTTCGCGTCGTAGCCGTAGCGCGTGACAGCGCCGGTCGGATCCGTCATCTGCGTGATGCGATATTTCGCGTCGTAGGCAAACCGGAGCATGAGGTCGTCATAAGGGCTGGTATCGGCGGCGTGCTCGGTGACCGTGATCAGAAGGCCCGCCGCCGGCGCCACGTTCGATGGCGTATTCGCATCGCTGTAGGTCAGCGTCGTGACATGGCCATCGTGCGTGCTGACCGATAGCAGTACGCCCGCGAACGAATACGCCTCGGCGGTATCGGTCGTCAGGTCGGTGAGCGTCCACCCGTTCGTGCCATCGCGTAGCGCAAACGAGGCCGTGCCTTTTCCACGCCACGCGCCGTTTGTTTTGACAAACGTGACAGGCTCGCCATCTTCGCGATAGGCGATCACCTGAGGCGAAGCGGCACGCGCATTCGTCAGGTCGAGCTGGCGCTGCCAGTTATGAAACCAGCCCGAACCGACGCCCGCGTCCGGATGAAGATGCGGTACTGATCGATACGTACGTCGAAACGTCACCGGCGTATCGCCGCCGCTGACGAAATCGGCCTCGGCAAGCGTCGTGACGCCGGTGCCAGGATAAACCGGATCGGCGACGGGGCAACTCGTTTCCGGCGCGACCGGCTCCGGCGCATTGCAATAGCGATTGATGCGATCGAGGCTGGCCGTGCAAAAGTACGATCCCATGCCGACCGGCGTGCCACCCGCAACAGTGAGCGAGCATCCTTTAGTGCCCGGTATTCCACGCGACTTGGGGTAGAGCGAATAGCAGATCGCGTCGCCGCTTTCGGCATGGGCGGCAAACGGAACAAGCAGTGCAGCCAGAAGCAGCAGCGATTTCAGCGCGCGTAGCGACAGCTTGCGCGGCAGCGAAGCATAAAGAGCCATTCGAATTTTCTCTCGTCGTATGTGTTTATTACCCGCGACAACGGGCATCACGATAAATGCACATTCAACAAAAAAACCGTCGAACGATCCGAATCTGGCCGCGACTTTTCCTCTTTTGAGCAGAGTCCGCGTATCCGTCCGGCCACCGCCCCGAAACGCTTTCCCCTAATGGAATTCCCCGACTGTCCCGCCTGAAAAAACGACTTGTATATACAACTCGAAACGGCTAGACTTCCGCCATCACTTCACTTGTCTAGACAGGAACGCCGTCCATGATCCTCACGCCTGGCTGCCTCACCTTGCCGCAACTGCGCCAGATCGCACGCGAGCAGGTCACGCTTGAACTGGATCCCGCGAGCTTCGCCGCCATCGATGCCTGCGCGAACGCGGTCCGCGATATCGCGGCGAAAGGCGAGCCCGCGTACGGCATCAATACCGGCTTCGGGCGCCTCGCCAGCACGCATATCCCGCACGATCAGCTCGAACTGCTGCAACGCAATCTCGTGCTGTCGCACGCGGTCGGCGTCGGCGAGCCGATGTCGCGTCCCGTCGTGCGCCTGCTCATGGCACTGAAACTTTCGAGTCTGGGCCGCGGTCATTCCGGCATTCGCCGCGAAGTGATCGACGCGCTGATCGCGCTTTTCAACGCAGATGTGCTGCCCGTGATTCCGGTCAAAGGCTCGGTCGGCGCATCGGGCGATCTCGCGCCGCTCGCGCATATGTCCGCCGTGCTGCTCGGCGTCGGCGAAGTGTTCAGCAAGGGCGAGCGCATGTCGGCCGTCGACGGTCTGCGTCTCGTTGGTTTGAAGCCGCTTACGCTGCAGGCGAAAGAAGGTCTCGCGCTGCTGAACGGCACGCAGGCGTCGGCCGCGCTCGCGCTCTATAACCTGTTCGCGATCGAAGACCTGTATCGCACGGGCCTCGTCGCCGGCGCGTTGTCGGTCGATGCGGCAGCAGGCTCGGTCAAGCCGTTCGACGCGCGCATTCACGAACTGCGCGGACATCGAGGCCAGATCGAAGCGGCGGCCGCCTACCGGTCGCTGCTCGACGGGTCGGCGATCAATCTGTCGCATCGCGATTGCGGCAAGGTGCAGGATCCCTATTCGTTGCGCTGTCAGCCGCAGGTCATGGGCGCATGCCTGGATCAGATGCGTCACGCTGCCGACATCCTGCTGATCGAAGCCAATGCGGTTTCCGATAACCCGCTGATCTTTCCCGACACCGGCGAAGTGCTGTCCGGCGGCAACTTCCACGCGGAGCCCGTCGCATTCGCCGCAGATAATCTCGCGCTCGCCGCGGCCGAAATCGGCGCGCTCGCCGAGCGCCGCATCGCGCTGCTGATCGACGCGACGCTGTCGGGCCTGCCGCCGTTTCTCGTCAAGGATGGCGGCGTCAACTCCGGTTTCATGATCGCGCACGTTACGGCGGCCGCGCTTGCTTCGGAAAACAAAACACTCGCGCATCCGGCGTCGGTCGATTCGCTGCCGACCTCCGCGAATCAGGAAGATCACGTGTCGATGGCGACGTTCGCCGCGCGCAAGCTCGCCGACATTGCCGAAAACACCGCGAACATTCTCGCGATCGAACTGCTTGCCGCAGCGCAAGGCGTCGACCTGCGTGCCCCGCATCGCACGAGCCCTGCGCTGCAGCGCGTGATGAGCGTGGTGCGCAACGAAGTGCCGCACTACGAACTCGACCGCTATTTCGCGCCGGACATCGCCGCGATCACGCGCCTCGTGCAAAACGGCACGATCGGCGCACACAGCCCGCTCGAATTTGCATCCGGGCGTAGCTGATATGAACGCTCCCGCCTATCAGGGCATCAAGGACTTCATCCTCGGCCGCATTCATGCAGGCGAATGGGCCGAAGGCGACCTCGTGCCGTCGGAAAACGAGCTTGCGCGCGATTTCAATGTCGCACGCATGACGGTGAACCGCGCGCTGCGCGAGCTGACCGCCGAGCAGGTGCTGACGCGTGTGCAGGGCTCGGGCACCTTCGTGGCGCGTCCGAAGTACGAGTCGACGCTGGTCGCGATCCGCAGCATTTCGGATGAAATCGTCGCGCGCGGTCATCGCTATCACGCGAAGGTGCTCCACATCGGCCGCGAAATCGCCGATGCCGCGCTTGCGGACGAGATGCAGCTGAAAGCGCGCAGCCCGATCTTCCATTCGCGCGTGCTGCACTTCGAAAACGACGAAGCCGTGCAACTCGAAGAGCGCTGGGTCAACCCCGCCGCCGCGCCCGACTATGCACAGCAGGACTTCACGAACACGACGCCGAACCAGTACCTGGTACGCGTCGCGCCGTTGCAGCGCGTCGAATACCGGATCGAGGCACTGGCCGCCGACGGGACCACCCGCGAGCTGCTGTCGATGGACGACGGCGAGCCGTGTCTCGTGCTGCACCGGCGCACATGGTCGCAAGGCATCGTCGCGTCGGTGGCCAACCTCTGGCACCCCGGCAGCCGCTACCGGTTTACCGGGCATTTCTGAGCGCGCGCAGCGTTGCCGCGCAGTTGCTCTTCGCTGCTGCAGTAGCCGTTTTCATTTCGTTGTCGTGGCCGCGGTTTTCAAGCCGCTTCTATCCGCACTTTCAAGGCTCATCACCATGAACAACCCGAAGCATATCGATCCGCGTCTCGACCCGTCACGCACGGTCCGCGCGCCGCGCGGCAGCGAGAAGACCTGCAAGAGCTGGCTGACCGAAGCCGCGTACCGGATGATCCAGAACAATCTCGATGCGGAGGTCGCCGAGCATCCGCATGCGCTCGTCGTCTATGGCGGGATCGGGCGCGCGGCGCGCAACTGGGATTGCTTCGATCAGATTCTCGCGTCGCTGAAAGACCTCGACGACGACGAGACGCTGCTGATTCAATCGGGCAAGCCGGTCGGCGTGTTTCGCACGCATCCGGACGCGCCGCGCGTGTTGCTTGCGAACTCGAATCTCGTACCGCACTGGGCAACGTGGGACCATTTCCACGAACTCGATCGCAAGGGCCTCATGATGTACGGGCAAATGACCGCGGGCAGCTGGATCTACATCGGCAGCCAGGGCATCGTGCAGGGCACGTATGAAACATTCTTCTCGGTCGCGAATCAGCATTTCGGCGGCAAGCCGCAAGGCCGCTGGATTCTGACGGGCGGCCTGGGCGGGATGGGCGGCGCGCAGCCGCTCGCCGCGACAATGGCGGGTTTCTCGATGATCGCGGTCGAATGCGACGAGACGCGCATCGACTTCCGCCTGAAGACGCGTTACGTCGACAAAAAGGCGAAGACGCTCGACGAAGCGCTGGCGATGCTCGACGAAGCGAAGGCCGGCGGCAAGCCGGTCTCGATCGGTCTGCTCGGCAATGCAGCCGATGTCTTCGCCGAACTCGTGAAACGCAACATCACGCCCGATTGCGTGACCGACCAGACGAGCGCGCACGACCCGATCAACGGTTACCTGCCGCAAGGGTGGAACGTCGCGGACTGGCGCGAACGTCAGAAGACCGACCCGCAAAGCATCGTCATGCCGGCCAAGCAGTCGATGGCCAACCAGGTGCGCGCGATGCTGACACTGCAGCAGCGCGGCGCCGCGACGCTCGATTACGGCAACAACATCCGGCAGATGGCGCTCGACATGGGTGTCGAAAATGCATTCGATTTCCCGGGCTTCGTGCCCGCCTATGTGCGTCCGCTGTTTTGCGAAGGGAAGGGGCCGTTCCGCTGGGTCGCGCTGTCGGGCGACCCCGAGGACATCTACAAGACCGATGCGAAAGTGAAGGAGCTGATTCCCGGCGATGCGCATCTGCACAACTGGCTCGATATGGCGCGCGAACGGATTGCTTTCCAGGGCCTGCCCGCCCGCATCTGCTGGGTCGGCGTAAACGACCGCTATCGCCTGGGGCAGGCGTTCAACGAAATGGTCAGGAAAGGCGAACTGAAGGCGCCGATCGTGATCGGCCGCGATCATCTCGACACCGGCTCGGTCGCAAGTCCGAATCGCGAAACCGAAGCGATGCTCGACGGTTCCGACGCCGTCAGCGACTGGCCGTTGCTCAATGCGATGCTGAACACCGCGGGCGGTGCGACCTGGGTGTCGCTGCATCACGGCGGCGGCGTGGGCATGGGCTACAGCCAGCATGCGGGCGTCGTCATCGTTGCCGATGGCACCGACGCCGCGCATGCGCGACTGGGCCGCGTGCTGTTCAACGATCCGGCAAGCGGCGTGATGCGTCATGCCGATGCCGGTTACGACCTCGCGCGCAAGACCGCGGTCGAGGCAGGCCTCAAGCTGCCGATGCTGGGCCGGTGAGCAGGATGCCGCGCATGGAGCCCATGACCACGGCGATGCAAACGTCGCTGCTTCGCGGCGCCGACCTGATTGCGGCGCCATGGAAAAATGGCGGCGGCGTCACGCGCGAGATCGCGGCGTATCCGCACCGCGCTGGCTTCGACACGTTTATCTGGCGCGTGAGCCTCGCCGACGTCGCGCAACCGGGACCGTTCTCGTCTTTCGCAGGCATAGACCGTACGCTCGTGCTGCTGTCCGGTGCGGGCATGCTGCTCGATGAAGCGCAAGGCCGTACGCATGCGCTCGAGCAACCGTACGACATCGCGCGCTTTGCCGGAGAAACGGCGATCGACGCGCGGCTTGTCGACGGCGCGACACGCGACTTCAACCTGATGATCCGGCGCGACGCCGCGACAGGCGATATCGGCGTATGGCGCGACGGCGAGTCTCATCGCATCTGCGCGGATACGCTGCTGCTGTTCTGCGGCGCAGGTTCGGTGGACGTGGCGCTTGCCGGCATCGACGGATCGGTTGCGCTGGCAACAAACGACACGTTGCGGATCGACGACGCGCGGCAGGCTTCGCATTGTGCCGTGCGCGGCAATGGCACCGTGCTTGCCATATCGATCCGTTATCGGCAGCAGGCGGCGCGAGCCTGAGCCGAGTGCGGCTGGCGCGCATACTTATCGAGCGAACCGACCATGAAGCAAACCGTCTGGCAGCACCTCAAGCTTTGCGCGCAGGGCGATCCGAACGACACGATCGCCGATGCCGCGATCGCGGTGCAGAATGGCCGCATCGAATGGCTCGGCGCCGCGCACGAACTGCCGGCCGCGTACCGCAGCTGGCCGCGCGAAGATCTGGGCGGCGCGTGGGTCACGCCGGGGCTCGTCGAGTGCCATACGCATCTCGTCTACGGCGCACAGCGTGCCGATGAATTCGCGCAGCGCCTCGCCGGCGTCAGCTACGAAGAGATCGCGCGGCGCGGCGGCGGCATCGTATCGACCGTGCGCGCGACGCGCGCCGCCGCCGACAATGCGCTGCTGCGCGCCGCCGCCGCCCGGCTCGAACCGCTGATCGCCGAAGGCGTCACCGCGATCGAAATCAAATCCGGCTACGGTCTCGACCTCGAGAACGAGCGCAAGATGCTGCGCGTCGCACGGCAACTGGGCGAGCGCTACCCGGTATCCGTCTACACGACGTTTCTTGGCGCGCACGCATTGCCGCCCGAATACGCGGGCCGCGCCGACGAATATATCCGCGAGGTGTGCGAACGGATGCTGCCCGCGCTGGCCGACGAAGGACTCGTCGATGCCGTCGACGTGTTCTGCGAGCGCATCGGTTTTTCGCTGGCGCAGAGCGAGCGCGTATTCGAGGCCGCGGCGCGCTACAACCTGCCGGTGAAGATGCACGCGGAACAGCTATCGAACAGCGGCGCCGCGGCGCTCGCTGCACGCTTTCGCGCTTTGTCCGCGGATCACCTCGAATATCTCGACGAAGCGGGCGTTGCCGCGATGAGAGAAGCCGGCACCGTTGCAGTGCTGTTGCCGGGCGCGTACTACTTCATCCGCGAAACACAATTGCCGCCGCTCGAACTGCTGCGCCGCCACGCGGTGCCGATCGCAATTTCGACGGACAGCAATCCGGGCACCTCGCCTGTCACCTCGCTGCTGCTGATGATGAACATGGCCGCCACGCTATTCCGCATGACGGTGCCCGAGATACTGCAGGCCGTGACGCGTCATGCGGCGCAGGCGCTTGGCAAGGCCGATGTGCACGGCATACTCGCGGCCGGCCGCGCGGCCGATTTTGCGGTGTGGTCGGTCGCGTCGCTTGCGGAACTGCCGTACTGGATCGGACGGCCGTTGTGTGCGCGCGTCGTGCGGGCCGGCGAGACCGTTCACGCGAGCAGGACCTGAAGAAAATTCGCACGGCCGCTCGACCCTCCAACGAGCCCACCGTCGCGCGAACGTGAGTCCCCTCGCGCGAAGCCCTGGTCGCGCGTCAGGCCGCTCATCGGCGCAATTCGCGTGCCCAGGAACAAGGCACGTCTTGCGCAGTCAATCCTGTGATGGAACGATGCGCCGCGGGCACGGCTGTTGCGTCCGTGCGTCGACGGCGGCGGGCGTCCCGCTTGCGCGCGGCATCGCGAAGCGACTAATCTTTGACGGGAATCGGCGATCACGGCCGCGCATCGATGCGCGTCGCGCCGCATTGCCTTCGGGAACGAAAGAGCGAAAGGAAAGCCCAGCAATGCAATATTCCGACGAAACCCTGCTGTCGGTCTGGCGGGGAAATCTGCTGTTGTTGACGCGCGAGGTCGGCGCGGCGACGCGTCTTGCGCGGATGATGACATTCTCCGCGTCGTACCTGAAGCTCATGCTCGCGGGCCAGCGCGATTTCAGCGAGGAGTTCGCGCGCGGCGTCGAGGCTGTGACGGGTCTGCCGGCCGGCTGGATGGACGCGCCGCATGAAGCGGACGATGTGCCCGAAGCCGCGCAGGCTGCAATCGACAACGAAGCCCCGCTTGCGCGCTTTCGCGGCACCGCGGCGCCGGTGCGCAAGAAGGCGGTGCTGCGGCCGCCCGAGCCGATCTTCGGGCAAACGCCGGCGAAGAAGCCCGAGGACGACGCGAAAGACGCCGAAACGCATCGCAAGCAGGCGTATCTGCGCAAGGTGCGCGACCTCGCGATGCAGGAGGTGCGGCGCTTCGAGCGGCACCTCACGCATCCGCCCGTCGACATCGGCGCGTTGCGCACGAAAGTCGAGGACGTGATGGGCGCGGTCGATCTCGACGATCACGTGCACGCGGATCTCGCGGGCCGGCTCGAACAGATCGAGAAGCACCGGCATATGCTGATCCGGCATGTCGAGAAGCTGCATGAACTGCTTGCGGGGCTCGGCGAGAACGACGGCCCCTGAAGACTTCCGGGCAGCGCAAGGCACTCGGGGCAGAGGTTGAACTGGCTTCGCGATTCGATGCGCATGCAACGATCCTCGGCGCGGTACGCGGCGGTGTCGGAGCAGGCCAGTCGAGCACGTCGCATCATGCTCCGCGAAGGTCGGCGCGAAATGCCCCGTAACAGTGGAAACGACGCAAGCGCTCGTCGTGCGATGTGTTTTGCGGTAAAAGAACGCATGACCGACCGTGCCCGACTGATTCCCATCATCGTTGCCTGCCCGCTGTTGCTGCAAAACCTCGATACCTCGATCATGGCAACCGCGTTGCCGTCGATCGCGCGCTCGCTCGATGTCGAGCCGCTGCATCTGAATCTGGCGATCACCTCGTATCTGCTGAGCCTCGCTGTGTTTCTGCCGGCAAGCGGCTGGCTCGCCGACCGGTTCGGCACACGCCGCATATTCTGCACGGCGATCGCGCTGTTTTCGGTGGGCTCGGCGCTGTGCGGCCTCGCCACATCGCTGCCGCAACTCGTGCTGTTTCGCGTGGTACAGGGAATGGGCGGTGCGATGATGGTGCCGGTCGGACGATTGATCTTGCTGCGCAGCGTGCCGCCTGCGCGCATCGTGGCCGCGATGGTCTGGTTCACGGTGCCGGGCGCGGTGGGGCGGCTCGCCGGCCGCTGCTCGGCGGCTTTGTCGTCACCGTGGCATCGTGGCGCTGGATCTTTCTGCTCAATGTGCCGTTCGGCGTGATCGGCGTGATATGCGCGCTCGCGTTTATCGAAGATGCGCAGGAGCCGCACGACGCGCGCTTCGATCTGCCTGGCTTTCTGCTGCTGTCGATCGGGCTCGTCGGCATGGTCGGCGGCTTCGAGACGGCTGGGCGCGGCCTCGTCGCGCAACCGGTGACGCTCGCCCTGATCGGCACCGGCGCGCTTGCGCTCATGGCGTACTGGTTCTATACGCGGCGCCATTCCGAGCCAATCATCGATCCGGGCCTGCTGCGTTATCACGCCTATCGCACCGCGGTGGTCGGCGGCATGCCGTTGCGCATCGCGCTCGGCGCGTCGCCGTTTCTGATGCCGCTGATGCTGCAGCTCGGCTTCGGACTCTCGCCGCTCGCCTCCGGTTCGATCAGTGTCGCGACGGCGGTCGGGTCGCTGTCGGTACGCGCGCTGATGGGGCCGGCGATCCGCGGCATCGGTTTTCGCCGGCTGCTGATCGGCACGACGCTCGTCACGGGCTGCTTCTATGCGAGCTACGGCCTCTTCACGCCGGCTACGCCGCACGCGCTGATTTTCGTCGTGCTCGTGTTCGGCGGCCTGTTCAATTCGCTCGCGATGGTGACGCTCAACACGCTCGGCTATTCGGACATGCCGAAGCCGCAAATGAGTCGCGCAACCGCGCTCGCGAGCATGGCGCAGCAACTGTCGATCAGTATCGGCGTGGCGTTTGCCGCGTCGTTGCTCGCGTTGACGGCGTATCTGAACGGCGGCAGCGCGGCGCGACTGGGTGCGCGCGATTTTTCGCCGGCGTTTTTCGTGATCGGCGCGTTGACGCTCTGTTCGCTGCTGTTCTTCGTCAGGCTCTCGCATGAAGAGGGGAACGAATTGCGGCAGCGTTGAATCGTCCGTGCCGGCGATCGCCGCCGGCGTTGAAAAAGGGTGGGACGCGTTCGCGACCATGCGCCGCGTCGATGTGTTAAAACGGCGGTACGACGATACGGCGTTCGGGAGGTCTCATCGTGAGGAAAATTGCCGCGCAACTGCGGGACGCGCCGCGCGAGCGCAAGGACGCCGGCACCCTTCGCGCACTGCACGCGAGGCTCGCATGACTCGCCGCATGCGAGCCGTGCGCAAACTGAGCCAGCGACGCTTGCTGCGCGCATGGCTGCTGTCGCTCGGCTGCATGTTGCTGGTCGCGCGAGGCGCACGGGCCGATGACGCGACGGCCATGCCCGGCGATACGCCGCCTTCGACGATCGAGCGCGACGTCCATCTGTTCGTGGTGCAGAAAGACGGCTCGGTCGAAGAACACGACGACACCGTGTTACGCGCGAATACGACGAGCGGCGTCGACGATATCGCGCAGCGCTACGTCTGGTTCAACAAGGACATCGAGCAGGTGCAACTGCTTGCCGCGGAAACGATCGACCGCGACGGCGTCGTGCATCCGGTCGGCCCCGACGGCATTCGCGACGTGCAGGAACCGCGCTCGGCCGGCGCGCCGACGTTTCAGGACGGCGTATTGCGCACGGTGATTTTTCCCGGTGTCGAACCTGGTTCGCGTGTGCATCTCGCGTTTCGCAAAACGCGCACGGTGCCGCTGCAAACGGGTACATTCGCGTATTTCGTCGAACCGACGCGCGGCCCGATCGAGATGCAGAAGCTGATTTTCGATCTGCCCGCCGACGTGCCGCTCCATGCGGATGCGCGCGGCTATGTTGCCGAGCCGCCCGTCACCGAAAACGGCCGCACGCGCTATACGTTCGATTACCGGCATGGCCCGTATGCGCCGGTCGAATCGGGCGCGGTCGGCTATGCGACGTGGGGCGACCGGCTGATGGTCTCGACGACGCCCGATTTCGCCGCATTCGCCGCACGCTACCGCAATGCAGCCGCCGACCCGTCGACGAACGATCCCGCCATCGTGCGGCTCGCGCAGCAACTGACCGCGCAGACCGACGACCCGCGCGAGAAGGCGCGGATTCTGTACGACTGGATGCGTTTCAATATCCGCTACGTCGCGCTTTTTCTCGGCGAGACCGCCGCGGTGCCGCACCGCGCAGTCGACGTGCTGCGCAACCGCTACGGCGATTGCAAGGACCATGTCGCGCTATTCGGCGCGCTGCTTGCCGCGGTCGGCATTCAGAGCCAACCGGTGCTGCTGAACCTCGGGCCGGTTTATACGTTGCCCGACGTGCCCGGCTATGGCGCGAGCGCGATCAATCATGTGATTACGTGGATTCCGTCGCTCGCGCTGTTCGCCGATACGACCGCGGGCGGCACCGGTTTCGGTTATAAGTCGGATCGTAGCCATGTCGTTCTGTGAGCCAAGGAGTTGGTAGAATGTTTTGTCTTCCTAAGACCGCTTGGCCTCCGACTTGCACGCGAAACGCGCGTGCAGATCGACGTCGATCGCAGCGGCGCGGGCCGTTTCGGCTATCGCGTCGAAGATATCGGCGCGCCCGCCGAAACCGAGCGCAATGTGTTTCGCCGTTCGACGCGGCAGCGCTGGCAGCAGATCGCCGCTGAACGGCTGCGGCAAACGGGCCTTACCGGCTTTGCGCGAATCCAGCCCGGCGAATTGAACGCGACCGCGGGGCCGTTCGTGACGTCGATGCAAGGCACGCTCGAGCATGTGACGTGGCCCGATGGCACGACCGCGCTGCCCGCGTTGACGAGCCTGTCGGGCGGCATCGCGACGCAGGTGCAGGCGTGGCTCGCCGAGCCGCAGCGCACGCAGCCATGGGTCTGCATCGGCGGCGACTTCGACGAGACGTCGCAAATCACGCTGCCCGACACCGTGCGCGTGACCGATTTGCCGCAAAACGCCAAGGTGCACGACCGCTTCTTCGATTTCACGTCGCACTACATATTCGATCCCGATACGCGGATCGTGCAGATCACGCGGCGCTTGAGCGCGCGCTTCGACCATCAGATGTGCAGCGCGGACGAGTTTGCCGCGGCGCGCGCAGCGCTCGTCAGAATCGAGCGCGATGCGCTGTCGCAGATCGTCGTGCGCGCCGGCAACGGAGCGCAGCCGCCGGGGTCGCGGTTAGCGCCCAACGCGGCACGATAAAAGCAATACGCGAAATGCCGAGCGAAGCGAGCGACTATGTACCGGTCTTCGTCACCACCGGCACCCACACGCCGTTTTTCACCTGATACATCGTCGATGCGGCGTTCTTCAAGGCACCGGTGCTGTCGAACGCAATCGTGCCGGTCACGCCTTCGAAACTGATGCTCTTGAGTTTTGGCCGATAGGCGGAGGGCTCGGCGGACCCGGCCGCCTGCATCGCCTTGATTGCGGCCCACGTGCCGTCGTAGCCGAACGGCGCGTACGACAGGATGTCTTCGCCGAATTTCGCCTTGAATTTCTGCGCGAAGTCCTTGCCGCCCGGCAGTTGCGCGAGCGGCCTGCCGTATTCCCATGCCATCGCGCCTTCGGCTGCATCGCCGGCAAGCTTGATGAACTCGGGGTCTTCCACGCCGCCGCCGCCGAGCAGTTGCGTGTTCATGCCGAGCTGTTTCATCTTCTTTGCGATCGCAGCCGCCTGCGTGTCGAGACCGCCGAAGAACAGCAGATCCGCGTTAGTGGATTTGATCTTGGTGAGCTGCGTGCTGAAGTCGACTGCATGATTGTCCGTGTACTCGCGCGCGACGATCGTGCCGCCCGCGGCCTTGACCGCTTTTTCGAATTCATCGGCTTCGCCCTGGCCGAAAGCGGTGCGGTCGTCGATGATCGCGATACGCTTCGCCTGGGTCGTCCTGACCGCATAGGTGCCCGCGTTGCCGGCATTCTGCGCGTCGGTCGAAATCACCATGAACGTGTTCGCGAAGCCTCGGTTCGTGATTA
This sequence comes from Paraburkholderia sp. SARCC-3016, assembly GCF_031119615.1. Classification (NCBI taxonomy): domain Bacteria; kingdom Pseudomonadati; phylum Pseudomonadota; class Betaproteobacteria; order Burkholderiales; family Burkholderiaceae; genus Paraburkholderia; species Paraburkholderia sp. SARCC-3016. The sequence goes on from NZ_JAVHZD010000009.1 coordinate 97,259, forward strand.
TCGGGTTCGTCGCAGCCGGATCGATCATCGGGATACCTGCCGTTTCGTAAACCTGCGATGCGGGAATCGTCGTGCCCGAATTGAAGTGGCCGATCACCACAGCGACATTCGCATCGACGAGCTTCTGCGCGGCCTGCACGCCGACGCGTGGGTCCGCCTGGTCGTCTTCGGAAACGAGGACGAAGTTCGCCACTTTGCCGCCGATCTTGATCTTCTGCGCGTTTGCTTCGTCGATCGCAAGCCGGATGCCGTTTTGCAGATCCTTGCCGTAACCGGCGTTCTGGCCGGTCAGCGGTGCGGCCGAACCGATCTTCACGGTCAGATCGTCCGCGTACGCGGTGGGCGCCGTGATGGCGAACGCGGCTCCCAGCAACAGCGCAAACGGCTTTAGTGTTTTGCTCAAGCTCATGGGCTTCTCCTTATGTCGGCACAGACGATGGGCAGGAAGGCGCGCGTTTCGCGCTGCGCAGCTACACGCTTGCTACGGCGCGGCTTGCCGGATTGCTCGATGCAATGCTTGATCGGATGGGGCGGCGATGTCGTATCGATCTGGCGGCGGGATCTCCTCGCACGATAGGAATGCACGAAATGACGGATGACGCGAAGCAGCCCGCAATGCAGGAAAACGCGAAGCATGTCGAACGAAAGCGCAAGCAGTTCATGTCCGATTGGCGCGAATATAGAAAGCCAATTTCTGGCCGTCTTGGCAGATCACGGCATGCGCGATGCGGATTTCGGCATAGCGGCCACGCTATGAAGCGGTTTGCGAGGAACGGTGAACATTCGCGGCCGTTCGGAACGGCGCAAAACGACTAGCGCCCGATAAATGCGAAAGGGTGCCCGTGTATAGGAGAGGCGTGAGAGAAACGAGGCGAGAAGCGTGGCGCGATTAAAGCGTTGCCTGTTCGAGTCCGGCTGCAAGCGCCGCAACGATCACGTCGAGATGCTTTTTATCGGCAACGAGCGGTGGCGCGGCAACGATCATCGTTCCCATCGGTCGCACGAGTGCGCCGTGCGCGCGCGCGATATCGCACACGCGGTTGGGGTGGCCGCCCATCAGATCGAGCGGCTCACGCGTCGACTTGTCCGCCACGAGATCGAGCGCGACGAGCAGGCCTTTGCCGCGCACGTCGCCGACCGTGTCGAAACGGTCGACAAACGGGCGTAGCGCGTCGAGCAGGTAGTCACCTTGTGTCGCGGCATTGGCCGTGAGCCCGTCGCGCTCGACGATATCGAGCGTGGCGAGCGCAGCCGCGCATGCGACGGGATGACCGGAGTTCGTGTAGCCGTGCATGATTGCGCCGGTGAAATCGTTGCTGGTGTGGAACGCGCGTGCGACGCGTTCGTTGACGACGGTCGCGCCGAGCGGCGCATAGCCCGACGACAGGCTCTTCGCGAAACACATGATGTCGGGCTTCACGCCCCACATACGGCTGCCGAATAACGCACCGGTACGTCCGAAGCCGGTCACCACTTCATCGGCGATCAGCAGCACGCCGTGACGGTCGCACACTTCGCGCACGAGCGGCCAGTAGTTCGCGGGCGGCACGATCACGCCGCCCGCGCCCTGAATGGGTTCGGCGATGAACGCGGCGACCGTGTCCGGTCCCTGGAACACGATCTCGCGTTCGAGCAGCGCGGCGCAGAGCTTGCCGAGTTCATCGGGATCCTCAGTGAACGGATTGCGATACAGCCACGGCGGCTCGACGTGAAACACGCCGGGTAGCGTCGGTTCGTAATTGCGCCGGAATACAGTGAAGCCGTTGACGGCGGCCGAGCCGAAATGCGTCCCGTGATAGGCCATGCGCAGCGCGATGAACTTGCTGCGCTCGGGCTGCTTTTCGACCTTCCAGTACTGGCGAGCGAGCTTCAGCGCGGTTTCGACCGCGTCCGAGCCGCCCTGACTGAAGAACACGCGGCGCATCTCTTCCGGCTCGAGCATGTCGACGAGGCGCGTCGCGAGTTCCTCGGCGCGTGGATGCGAGATGGCACCGCCGAACAGCGTCGAGTACTCGAGCTCGTCGAGCTGCTTCGTAATTGCTTGCTTGACTTCGCGGCGGTTGTGTCCCACCGCGACATTCCAGAGGCCGGATGAACCGTCGACCAGTTCGTTTCCCTGATCGTCGTACAGATAGCAGCCGTCGCCGCGTACGATGCGTAGCGGCCGGACGGCCTGGTCCGCGGCCGGATGGGATTCCCAGTTCCAGAAATGGGTTTGAAAAGCTTGCATGCGGGCTCCTTGAAGCGCAAACGTTGAGGGCGGCGGGGCGCGACGCGTGCGGACGCGGTGCGTTGCGTTGTCGAGTGGATCGGTAGGACAAGCGTAAGGGAGCCGCGCTCACGCGAGTGTTCCAGAACCGGCAGGCGATTTGGCCGGAGCGCGCGTTCGGCGCGGCGTCGACGCGCGCTTGAATTCACGCGCTTTTCCGTTCGTATAAACGGCGTTGCCTGGAATAAGCGATCGTCTGCGCCTGTTCTTTGAGTACGGTTCGGCAGGGCGCGATCTCCCGATCCGCGCTCCATTTGCCGACCACTTTCTGAAGACATGCAAAACGACTACTGCCGCCGAATCGCGGTGACCGACGATCCCAATAGCAAGGACAACTGGCGCCACGACAGCGCGACGAAGCTGCATCTCGACTGCAAGTACGAGTCGGGCGGATCGGCCGGCTCGAGCCTCGACGTGTGGAGCCTCGGCCGGCTCGACATGCTGGACGGGCGTTTCACGCATATGTCGCTGTCGCCGCGGGCCGACCGCGACGACTCATGGCTGTATCTGAAGCTCGTCACGAACGGCGCGATGCATATCGAACAGGGCAGGCAGGCGCGGCGCATCGGGCCCGGCGAGATCGTGCTCGTCGAGTCGTCGCAGGCGTACCGGCAATCTTTCGGTCAGCAGACCGATATGATCGCGCTGCGCTTCCCGTCGCATGCGCTAAAAGAACGCGGGCTGCGGCACGCGCTGCGCGGACTGATCACGCCCGACATGTCGGCTGCCGATACGCGCGCGATCGGCGAACTCGTGATGTCGATCGCCGCGCAGCGCGGCGAGACGAGCACGGCGTTTCGCTATCGCCAGGGCGATCAGTTGCTCGAACTGATCGATTTGCTGATCGAGGACCCTGCCGCGCTGACGCGGGCGCGCAGTAGCGACGCGACATTGTTCCGGGCGAGGCGCTTCATCGCGCAGAATCTGCGCAATCCTGAGCTAACGGTGCCGCTGATCGCAGCGGCCGTCTACGTATCGGAGGCGCACCTGAGCCGGCTGTTCCGCGCTGAGGGCCAGTCGGTCATGCGCTATGTCTGGCAGAGCCGCCTCGCGCTGGCGGCGGACATGCTGAGACGCGGCGGGCGCGGCGATGGCGGCCGTGTGCAGATTGGCGATATCGCGTATCGCTGCGGGTTTTCGACGCCCGCGCACTTCAGCCGCGCGTTCAGGGAACGCTATGGCCTATCGCCGCGCGAGGCGCTTGCGGCGAATGGGTGCGAAGCCGCGATCTGGTTCGGCACGGCCTGCACCCATGAGGCTTAGAACGGCAGTTGCGGCAACGCTAACGCGTGCACCCCGAAGCCGACCGCATCGAAGCGCTCGGCGCCGCCGCTCGGCGTATTCACGATAAACGGCTCTCCGAGCACGTCGGCGCGGACCATTTCGGTCGAACCGCCGCCGTCGAGATTGATCGCATCGGTCGCACCGGCCGCGAGCATCAGCTGCGCCGATTGTTCGTTCGTCGTGCCGGTCGAGTAGCCGGGCAGGCGGCCGTCGATCACCGCGAAGTACAGGTAGCGGCCGTTATGCGACAGGCCGACGAGCGTGCGCGGATTCGGATTCAACGGGTCGCCTTCGTTCGGGCTTTGCGCGCTGACGTCCTGGCCGTTCTTCACGAGGATCGCCGAACCGGCGACCGCGTACTGGATCAGCTTCAGTTCCGCCGGCGAGATCTGCGGCGCTTCAGCGATAAATGCGCGGTTCTGCCGCGTCACCGCGAGCACCGCTTCGCTTTGCGTCGGATCGGTCGTGAGCGGACTCACCACGTTGCCGTTCGAGACGAGCAGGCCGATCACGGTTTTCGGTTCGGGAGCCGCGTTGCAGCACGGCGCGAAGAAGTTGCCATTGATCGCGATGCGCGTACGCGTACGTGCGGCGAACTGCGAAATCGTCTCGGCCGTCGTATTGAGCGGGCCGCTGTGCTGCGTCGTCTCGAGCGTGATGCCCGGCGCGAACAGGTCGACGCGCGTGATATAGGCACGGCTGATCGTCGGCGGGCCGCCGGCCGTCGCGGGATTCGACGGCACGGTCGCGGTTTCGGCATCGACGCCGAGGTAGATCGGCGAGTAGCCGCTCTGCGTGATTTCGGTGCTCGGGTTGGGGATCTGCGATGCGGTTGCCGCGGTCTGCGCTTGCGCGCCGAGCGAGGCGAGGCCAAACAGTGTTGCAGCCACAAGGGGCTTCAAAGCAGACTTCAAAGCGCTCTTCGGACGGAACGATGCAAGGGGGTGGGCACGTGCCATGTCGTAGTCTCCCGGGACTAGCGTTGAAAAAACGGTTTCGGATCAATCCGGGAGACGATAGTTACGAGCAGTGAACGCCGCGTGATATTTAGCTGACGTTTAAATTTCTTTTTTGCCTGTTAGCAACTTCTTTAGAAGAAACGCGGGGCCGCGCAAGCACGATGATGGGTGCGGAAGTAAGTCAGAAAAAAGACAGCGTGGCTCGCCTGGCGGCGCGAGGGCCGCGGCGCGAGTGCGTTCGCGGGCGCGATACGGCCCGCGAACGCCGGATCAGGCGGTCACTGCTCGCCCTGCATGCGCAACAGTTCTTCGCGCAGCCCTAAAAGCGGCTCTTTGGTTTCGTCGTCGGCCCACGTGTCGAGGTCGTCGAGTGCGTTCTGGCAGCCGTCGAGCACGATGTCGAGATCGACGGGCACGCCGTTGGCCATCGCGAACTGCAGCGTCTCGGCGAATTGCCGGCATTCTTCCTCGCCGTACGAGATGTCGAGACTGTCGGCGATGACGAACGCAATATTGCTGCGCGCCTTGTCGTCGGGCGTGACCATGTCGATGATGCCGCGCGCGACCGCGGGCGAGTAGTAGAGCGCAATGTCGAGCCATTGCGCGGCGTCGAAGCCGTCCTCTGCGAACTGTGCTTCGAAGAATTCGATCGCTTCCTGCTCGTGTGCTTCGTCTGCGTCGACGCTGACGCACAGCGCCTCGAATTGCTCTTCGCGTTCACTGCGGATATAGCCGTCCATCGATACCTCTATGCCTTGATTGAAAAACTGCGCGCGTTCGTGGTGCATGGGCGCTGCGACCGCGCTGCGTTTGCGATGTGATCGCGATCGCGCGGCACGCATTATAGGAAGTGGGTCAGGCGTGAGATCAGCGTTGAAGCGTTCTGAAGGAATAATGCAGGGATACCGTTTGTTATCTGTACCAGTTGCGACACCCGATATGAACCCGCATCCTCCGAGGAGATCGCCCCATGCCCGCAAAACCCCAGTCACGCCTGTTGCGCTTCTTTCTGTTCGCGTGCACGGCATTAGCCATGCATCACGCGCAGGCCCAGGTCCAGTCGCCGCCGCGCTGGCAGACCTTGCCGCCGACGCCCGCGCCGGTCGTGGGCGAGCAGACGGGCAGGGCGGACGTAAACGGCATCCATCTCTACTACGCGACGATCGGGCGCGGTTCACCGGTCATCCTGCTGCACGGCGGGCTGGCGAATTCGGATTATCTCGGCAACCAGGTTCGGGCGCTGATGAAGCGCCACAAGGTGGTGGTCGTCGATAGCCGCGGTCATGGACGCAGCTCGCGCGATACGCGTCCGTTCGGCTACGACCTGATGGCCGACGACGTCGTGGCGCTGATGGACAAGCTGCATCTGCAAAAGGCCGATGTGGTCGGCTGGAGCGACGGCGCGATCATCGGGCTCGACCTGGCAATCCGGCATCCCGAGCGCGTCGGCAAGGTGGTCGCGTTCGCCGCGAATACGAAAACCGACGGCGTGATCGAAGGCGTCGAAAAGAATCCGACCTTTGCCGCCTTTATCAAACGCGCCGGCGAGGAATACCGGCGGCTGTCGCCGACACCGAAGGAGTACGACGCGTTCGTCGAACAGATCAGCCATATGTGGGCATCGCAGCCGAACTGGACCGACGATCAGCTGAAGTCGATCAGATCGCCGGTGCTCGTGCTCGATGGCGACCACGACGAAGCAATCAAGCGCGCGCACACCGAATATATCGCCGCGACGATACCGGGCGCAGCTCTCGCGATCTTGCCCGATACGAGCCACTTCGCGTTCCTGCAGGACCCCGCGGCGTTCAACTTCGCGGTTCTGCATTTCCTCGGCGACGAGTAGCGAGGCAGGCGCAGCCGTGCTCGGGAAGCCTCGCGCAAGCCGACGCCAGCTTGCGCTGCGTCGCGCATCCTCACGCCGATTCGACGACCCAGGCATCGAACCACTCGCGCGGATGCGCGATGTCGTCCTGCGCCGCGACGAGCTCGAGTTCGTAGCGGCCGGCGTCCCACGTCGCGCGCATCACGCCGTTGACGGCCGCGAGCGTATGCTCGAATGCGACGCGCAGCGGGTCGCCCAGCAGCGTGCGCGCGACGAACACCGCACTCGTCAGATCGCCGACGCCGACCGGCTGGCGCGCAAACGGATAGAGCGGGCGCTGCCCGACCCAGCTCTCGCGCTCGGTCACGACGAGCATATTGAAGCGGTCGGCCGGGCTATTGCGATCGAGCAGATGTTTGACGAGCACGAGCTTCGGCCCGCGCTGCATCAGTTCGCGGCACGCGACGACCGCTTCCTCGGTAGTCTCGATCATGCGGCCGACGAGCCGCTGCAGCTCGCTGTGATTCGGCATGATCGCGTCCGATACCTCCGGCATCGACTTGACGAGAAACTCCTGAATGCCCGGTTCGACGCGGCAACCCGCGGCGGTGCCCATCACCGGGTCGCAGAAGTAGCGCGCGTGCGGGTTCGCCGCCTTGACGGCGCGGACGATCTCGATCACCGCCTGCGCCTGCTCGGGCGTGCCGAGATAGCCGGACAGCACGGCGTCGCAGCGCGGCAGCATGCCGATTGCGCCGATCCCTTCGACGAGCTCCTGCATCTGCTTCGCGTCGATCGCGCTGCCGGCCCAATGGCCGTATTGCGTGTGATTCGAAAACTGGACGGTATTGAGCGGCCACACGTTGACGCCCAGACGCCGCATCGGGAATTCCGCGGCGCTGTTGCCCGCGTGCCCGAAGACGACGTGCGACTGGATGCTCAGAACGCTTTTCATGACTGGCGGTGCGCAGGACGCGCGTAATTTTTATAGCGAGCGGCTCGCCGGGTTGCCTCGATCGATCGGGCTTGCGGCCCGATGCCCATGCACATTGGGTGTTGCGCGCGGACCCTCGCGCGCAATGTGCTTCAATGAACAATACATGACTTTTTGTGCCGTGCAACGATCGGGCGATGCGCTGTTGCGCCGAACCGTCAAGCGCGCCTCGCGGGTGAGTCAGACGAGCTCGCGATACAACGCCAGGTACCGTCCGGCCGACGTGCTCCAGCCGAAATCCTCGCGCATTGCGCGCTGCTGCGTGGCCTTCCATTCGCTGCGCCGCGCGTACAGCGCAAAGGCGCGGCGGATCGCGGCGGCGAGCGCCTCGGGCTCGAAGCGGTCGAACACGAAGCCGGTCGCGGCTTCGTCGGCGAGATTTTCGAGCGATGCGTCGACGACCGTGTCGGCGAGGCCCCCCACCCGATGCACGAGCGGCAGCGTGCCATAAGCAAGCGCGTAGAGCTGCGTGAGCCCGCACGGCTCGAAACGGGACGGCACCGCGACGACGTCGCTGCCGGCGATGATCGCGTGCGCGAGCGTCTCGTCGAAGCCGAGTTCGACCGCGACCGATTCCGGATGCGTCTGCGCGACGCGTTGCAGGCCCGTTTCGAGCGCGGGGTCGCCGGTGCCGAACACGACCAGTTGACCGCCGCGCCGGATGATTTCGGGCAGCGCGGCGAGCAGCAGGTCGAGGCCTTTCTGCTCGGTGAGCCGGCTTACCACGCCGAACAGCAGCACGTCGCTTTTCTGCGGCAGCCCGAAGCGGGCCTGCAGCGACGTCTTGCAGGCGCGCTTGCCGGCAAGGCGCGTGTCGGTATAGCGCGCGGGCAGCAGCGTGTCGGTCGACGGCTTCCAGACCGTGTAGTCGACACCGTTCAGAATGCCCGACAGGTCGTGCGTGCGTTGGCGCAGCAGGCCGTGCAGACCGCCGCCTTGGGCGAGCGTCTGGATTTCGCGCGCATAGGTTGGGCTGACGGTAGTCAGGCGGTCCGAAAAGTAGAGGCCCGCTTTCAGGAACGACATCTGGCCGTAGAACTCGATGCCGTCGATGCCGAAGAAGTCCGACGGCAGTCCGAGCATGCCGAACTGTTGCGCCGGGAAGACGCCCTGGTAGGCGAGGTTGTGCACCGTGAACACGCTTTTCGCGAGCGGCCGGCCGCGCTCGCGCCCGGCGGCCTTCAGATAGGCGGGCGCGAGGCCCGCGTGCCAGTCGTGTGCGTGCACGATCTGCGGCGCCCAGGCCGGATCGAGATGCTGCGCCAATTGCGCGGCGCACCAGCCGAGCAGCGCGAAACGCTGCGCGTTATCGCCATACGGCACATGTTGCGCATCGAGATACGGATTGCCGGGCCGCTCGTAAAACGCGTCGGCGCGCAGCACATAGACGATCACGCCGTTCGCCGCGAGCGTGCCCTGTTCGAGCGTCGCCTCGCGCGCGCCGAAAGTGCGTTCGAGGCGCGCGACGGGCTTCAGGTCCGCCAGTCCCGCGAGCACGGACGGGAAGCCCGGCAGCAGCACGCGCACGTCGGCGCCGAGCTCGATCAACGCGGGCGGCAGCGCGCCGGTTACGTCGGCGAGGCCGCCTGTCTTCAGAAGGGGATACAGCTCGCTTGCTACGTGCAGCGCGCGAATCGTCATAGGCGTCGTCCTCGCAGTCCGGGTTCGTCGATGTTTGTGCCGCCGCGGCGCGCGGCGGCCTTCTGGAAATCACATATGCCGTGCTGCGCGCAGGCGTGCCGACGTGCGTGCGCTCCGGTCTCAGCGTGCCGCGTCCCGTCGCAACGCTTCGGGCGTCACGAGCACGACGCCGCTTTCGGTGCGATAGAACCGTTCGGCATCGCGCGCCGGGTCTTCGCCGATCACCGTGCCGTCCGGAATCTGGCAGCCGCGGTCGATTACGACCTTGCGCAGCCGGCAGCTCGCGCCGATCGTTACCTGCGGCAACAAGACTGCCTCATTGATGTTACAGAATGAGTTCACGACGACGTTCGTCGACAGCACCGAGCGGGAAATCTGCGAGCCCGAGATCACGCAGCCCGCGCAGACAACCAGGTTCGTCGCCGACCCCTGCAATCCATTCAGGTCGCGCACGAATTTGGCGGGCGGCAACTGCTCGAGATGCGTCCAGATCGGCCAGTTGCGGTCGTACAGGTCGAGCGTCGGAATCGTCGACGCGAGGTCGAGATTCGCGGCCCAGTATGCGTCGATGGTACCGACGTCGCGCCAGTAAGACTCCACGGTCGGGTCCGACGAGACGCACGACATGCTGAACGGATGCGCGATCGCCTTGCCCGAGGTCACGACGCGCGGAATGATGTCCTTGCCGAAGTCGTGGTCCGTCGCGACGCTCGTGATGTTGTCCTCGAGCTGTTCGTACAGGTATTGCGCGTTGAACACATAGATGCCCATGCTGGCCAGCGCGATATCGGGGCGCCCCGGCATCGCGGGCGGATCGGCCGGCTTTTCGACGAAGCCCGTCACGCGGCGCTGTTCGTCGACGGCCATCACGCCGAAGGCGACCGCTTCCATGCGCGGCACCTCGATGCAGCCGACCGTGCAGTCCGCGCCGCTTTCCACATGGTCCATCACCATGCGCGTGTAGTCCATCTTGTAGATGTGGTCGCCCGCCAGCACGATGATGTACTTCGGCCCGATCGAGCGGATGATGTCGAGGTTCTGGAACACCGCGTCGGCCGTGCCGCGATACCAGTGCGCGCCTTCGACGCGCTGCTGCGCGGGCCACAGATCGATGAACTCGTTGAACTCGCCGCGCAGGAAACCCCAGCCGCGCTGCACGTGCCGCAGCAGCGAATGCGCCTTGTATTGCGTGACCACGGCGATGCGGCGGATGCCCGAGTTCAGGCAGTTCGACAACGCGAAATCGATGATGCGGTATTTGCCGCCGAAGTGAACGGCCGGTTTGACGCGCTTGTTGGTGAGCGGCCCGAGCCGGGTGCCGCGGCCGCCCGCAAGCACAATGGCGAGCGTGGTGTGTTGCAGATCGTTCAGGCTTGCCGGAGTATCCATCTGCGTCTCCTTTGTCGACCTGCGATGGCGCTTTGGCGCTTATGCGGGTCGCTGTTGCTTTCGATGAAGCCCCCGGACGGACAAGCTGACGTGCTGCGAACCGTATTGTTCTTGTTTGTTGTTGTGAATGCGAGCTTCGACAGTCTGGACCTTGCGGACCCCGCACGCAATGCGCGGCAAGACTGCATGCTGCAAGCCTCGTGCCTCCTCGTGCCTCCTCGTGCCTCCTCGCGCCCGCGCGGGCATGGGTGCCGGCTGCGCTTGCGCCAGCGCGTTCGAGCGGCGCCAGGTAGAATCATCCGCTCCGATCCACGTCGGTTCAAGTTCGGGTTACTGCTGCCGTGCACCGCGATCGGTGGTCGATAGCGATGCATGGCAAGCGGCTTGCCCCTGCGCCTCTCAATCAACAACAAATCCATGAAACCGCGCCATCCTTTCACGCTCGCGTCGTTGTCTTCGCTTTTGCCCGCAGTTTTCCCTTCGGTTTACCTTTCGGTTTCCCGAGTTTCGTCTGCGTTGACGGGTGGCGTCTGTGCGCTGACGATCGCGCTGGCGCCGGCCGTTCAGGCGGCCGAGGGCACCGGTATGGCGCCGGTGGCCGTGTCCGCCGCCGGCGCGGCTTCCGGCGTTTCCGGGAGCAGCGGGACAGCGGCCGGCGACGCCGGGCCGGCCTACGGCCCCGAACTCGAAGGCTTCGACTACCCGTATCCGGTGCGCCAGTTCACCTTCATGTCGCAAGGCGAACCGCTGCATATGGCGTATATGGATGTCGCGCCCGCCGACCCGGCCCATGCGAACGGCCGCACCGCGGTGCTGCTGCACGGCAAGAATTTTTGCGGCGCGACATGGGTAGAGACGATCCGCCGCTTGAGCGATGCCGGCTACCGCGTCATCGCCCCGGATCAGATCGGCTTTTGCAAGTCGAGCAAGCCCGAGCGTTACCAGTTCACGTTCCAGCAGCTCGCGCGCAATACGCACGATCTGCTCGAATCGATCGGCGTGACGCGCGCGACGATGATCGGCCATTCGACGGGCGGTATGCTCGCGATCCGCTATGCGCTGATGTACCCGGACGCGACGCAGCAACTCGTGCTGGTCGACCCGATCGGCCTCGAAGACTGGAAGGCGAAGGGCGTGCCCTCGCTCTCGGTCGACCAGTGGTATGCGCGCGAGCTCAAGACCAGCGCGGACAAGATCCGCCGCTACGAGCAGGCCACGTACTACGCAGGCCAATGGAGCGATGCCTATGAACCGTGGGTGCAAATGCTCGCGGGCATGTATCGCGGACCGGGCAAGCAACTCGTTGCCTGGAATTCCGCGCTGCTCTACGACATGATCTATACGCAGCCCGTCTATTACGAGTTCGGGCTGCTTAAGGTGCCGACGCTGCTGATGATCGGCGACAAGGACAACACCGCGATCGGCAAGGACGCCGCGCCGCCCGACGTGCGCGCGAAGCTTGGCCATTATCCGGAGCTCGGCAAGGCTGCGGCCCGCGCGATTCCGCATGCGACGCTTATCGAATTCCCGACGCTCGGTCATGCGCCGCAGCTGCAGGATCCTCAGGCGTTTCACAAGGCGCTGCTAGACGGAATGGCCGCGGTGCAGGGCGCGAAGTAACGCAGTTGCGCGGCCCGAAGTGTCCAGGCCCTGTAACGGTAAAACGTGAATTTCACGGTTACGCATCGGGATTCGTAGATCGTGGCGCCGCATGCGTGAGCCGCCACCGTACGATCCGCGTTCAGGCGTGTGCGAGCGATACCCGGTACGCCGCCGCGGCGGCGAGGCCGATCGGCTCGACCGTCGTACCTGCACCCGCCTGCAGGCGGCTGCCGATGCGCCGTTATCGCGCCGCCGCGTCGAGTTCGTCGCGAATCTGCGCGGCCAGTTCGAACGAATGCAGGCGCGCTGCGTGATCGTAGATCTGCGCGGTCAGCATCAATTCGTCGGCGGCGGTCTGCTCCACGATCGACGCGAGTTGCTCGCGCACCGTGTCGCGGTCGCCGATCACCGAATAGGCGAGGGAATGCGCGACGCTCGCCAGTTCGAACTCCGATGCTTCGAGGCGCTCGACGGGCGGCTGCAACTGCCCCGGCGTGCCGCGCCGCAAATTGACGAACTGCTGCTGCAGCGATGTGAAGAGTCGCCGCGCTTCGTCGTTCGTATCGGCGGCGAACAGATTGACGCCGACCATCGCATACGGCCGCTCGAGCGCAGCCGAGGGGCGGAACTGCGCGCGATACAGTTGCAGCGCGGTCATCATATGATCGGGCGCGAAGTGCGACGCGAACGCGAACGGCAGGCCGAGCGCCGCGGCCAGTTGCGCGCTGAAAAGGCTCGAGCCGAGCAGCCACAGCGGCACATTGAGTCCCGCGCCCGGCACCGCGCGCACGCGCTGGCCCGCGACGGGTTCGGCGAAATAGCGCTGCAGTTCGACGACGTCGTCGGGAAACGAGTCTGCGCTGCCCTGCAGATCGCGGCGCAATGCGCGCGCGGTGGTCTGGTCCGTGCCGGGCGCGCGGCCAAGACCGAGATCGATGCGGCCCGGATACAGCGATGCGAGCGTGCCGAACTGCTCCGCGATGACGAGCGGCGCGTGATTGGGCAGCATGACGCCGCCCGAGCCGACGCGGATGGTTTGCGTGCCGCCGGCGACGTGGCCGATCACGACCGACGTCGCGGCGCTCGCGATGCCCGTCATGTTGTGATGCTCGGCCAGCCAGAAGCGCTTGTAGCCCCAGCGTTCCGCATGTTGCGCGAGGTCGAGCGTGTTGCGGAAGGCGTCGCCGGCGGTCGAGCCGGCGGTGATCGGAGACAGATCGAGTACGGAAAAGGGAATCATGGCAATCCAGAGGAAGGCCGCTCGAGCGGCGCAGATCAGAGCGGATTGTGCCAAACCGCTTTCATTTCCGCTGAAGGCCGCGATAAGTCCACAATCGCCGCATGGTCGGGCTGCACGATGCCGGGGCTGGGCGGCAGCGAGTCTGCGCCGCAGCCGCAAGCGTGTGAATTCGCACAGAAATGCAGGCACGAGCGCATTAGCCTGAAGCTGGCGCTGTCGACATGGCCGCGGCCTTCCTCGGACTTCGACGCCGGTCGCTTGAGCTCGTCACGCGTAGGTCGGCTACGCAGTGCACCCCCGGACGCAGCGGGCGACCGGCTCAGCCGGTGCTTGACGCCGTCGCATCATTCGCGCGTATCGTCGGCATCGCGCGTGATCGAAGTTTCGTCAGCCGATTCGGTGTAAACGCGCTCTCGCGTGTTCGTCCTTGCGACGCTAGATTGTGAACAATCGGCGCATAGTCGAGGGGCCAACCGGTCGCGTACGCGCGGCCGCACAAAGCGGAGCATGCACAACGGCCGTGGGACGAAGCGCCCGCGGCCGTTGTGTTGCCCTCCCGATCTCCGTTCACATTTCCGCGCATCCATCTCCCACGCACCGATCCGATCGGCCCCGCGGTCCGTGCGTGCCGCTGCGCGCGTGCGCCGAAGCTCGCTCAGGGGCCGCGGCACGTCCGGTTCGTCCTGGCTTCGCAGCATTGCGCGCCGCTTCGCCCGTCTGCGGTATCCTGTCACGTCGCTGACTTCGTGACATCCGTCACCTTCCACGCTTTCAGATGGCCTTCCGCTATTCATCGCTGGTCGCGGCCACGCTCGGCGCATCGATTGCACTGACTGGCTGCGACAATCAACAGACCGGGCAAGCCGTGCAGAAGCTCAAGGATTTCTTCAACGCGATCAAGCCCGACGTGTTGCTGCTCAAGGGACTCACGCCCGGCGTCACGACCGAGGCGCAGATTCGCGACCAGATGGGCAAGCCAGAAACCGAGCGCTACTTCACCGACGGCTCGAAGCGCCTCGAATATCCGCGCGGTCCGGAAGGCCTCAACACCTATATGGTCGACATCGGTCCAGACGGCCGCTTGCAGGCCGTCACGCAGGTGCTGACCGCAGCGAACTTCGCGAAAATCCGCGCCGGCATGACCGAGGACGAAGTGCGCCGGCTGCTCGGCAAGCCCGGCCAGATCGCGGTCTATCCGTTGAAGCCCGAAACGGTGTGGAGCTGGAAGTGGCGCGAAGGCGGCGTCACCGAGGAAGCGTTCTTCAATGTGCATTTCGATGCGAATCACGTCGTCTACACGACGTCGCGCTCGGATGTGATGCGCGGCCATTGAGCGGCCAGGTCATTGACGGCAATACGAGGAGAGGGCAGGCAGGTGGCGCATCGACGTCGTTACAAGAAGATCGGTCTCGTGCTCGGCGGCGGCGCCGCGCGCGGTTGGGCGCATATCGGGGCGATTCGCGCGCTGCACGAGGCGGGCATCAAGCCCGACGTCGTCTGCGGCACGTCGATCGGCGCGCTGGTCGGCGCGGTCTATGCGCACGGCGACCTCGACTGGCTCGAGGACTGGGTCTCGCGGCTCACGTGGCAGTCGGTCGTGAGGCTGCTCGATCTGCGTTTCTCGGGTGGACTGTTCGGCGGCAAGAAGGTGATTCAGGTCTTTGCCGAGCGCTTCAACGGCTGCGAAATTCGCGACCTGAAGATGCCGTTCGCGGCGGTCGCCACCGAGCTCGATACGGGCCGCGAGACGTGCCTGCAGGAAGGCAGTGTCGTCGACGCAGTACGCGCGTCGATCGCGATTCCAGGCATTTTCACGCCGGTCTGGCATGAGGGGGTCTGGCTCGTCGATGGAGGGCTTGCGAATCCGGTGCCGGTATCGGTCGCGCGCGGGATGCGCGCGGACTGTGTGATTGCCGTCGACCTGAACAACGACATCCTGAATGGGCGCGACCTCGGCGGCCTGGCGCTGCCGTTGCCGGCCACCGCACGGCCGCGTGCGCGGGCGCGCCCACGCGCGGCGCCTCGCGCGGCCGCGCCCATGCCGCTCGAAAATCCGCTTCACCCGCAGGCCGATGTGCTGCTGACGGGGCCGTCGCTTGCGGACCAGGTTGAGCCTGCCGACGGGACGCGCGCATTGCGCCGTAACGGCAAACCGTGGCCGCGCTGGCTGCAGCCGGCGCCGGGATTCGAAGATCGCGTGGGCGACGTGCACGTAGGCAATGTGCATCCGGGCGACGTCCGGGTGCCGCCGGCGCCGAGCGCGCGCGTGCCGTCGATGCTCAGTTCGATCGCACAGAGCATCGACATCATGCAGGTGCGCATCACCCGCAGCCGCCTCGCCGGCGAACCGGCCGACGTGCTGATCCAGCCGCGTCTCGGCGGCCTCGGCATCTTCGATTTTCATCGTGCGCAGCCGGCTATCGCCGAAGGGCGCGCGGCCGTCGAGGCCATGCTGCCCGCGATCCGCGCGCTGCTCGGCGAATGACGCGCGTTCGCGGCTCGTCGGTTTGAATGGGTCGCCGCGGGTTCGAGCGGTTTCGTATGTGATGCCGAGCGTCGCGCGACGCTGCCCGGATGTGCTATTTTCCGCGCTGCGCCGTTCCTTGCCTTTGTGCAGCAATACGGCGATCCTGATGCCGTCGCGGACCTTGCCGTGCCGCGCCATCGACTCCTCTGCACTGGAGACCATCTTGCCCGATAACAGTCAAACTCAAGCCAGGGATGAAGTCTGCAAGCTCGTCGTGCAGGATATCCACAAGCGCTATGGCGACAACGAAGTGCTGAAGGGCGTGTCGATGAACGCGCAGAAGGGCGATGTGATCAGCATTATCGGCGCGAGCGGCTCGGGCAAAAGCACGTTTCTGCGTTGCATCAATTTTCTCGAGCGGCCAAACGCGGGCAAGATCATCGTCGACGGCGAAACGGTGCGCACCAGGGCCGACCGCGAAGGCAATTTCGAAGTGGCCGACCACAAACAGCTGCAGCGCATCCGCACGAAACTCGCCATGGTGTTCCAGCACTTCAATCTGTGGGCGCACATGACGGTGCTGGAGAACGTCGTCGAAGCGCCGATCCATGTGCTGGGCCTGTCTCGCAAGGAAGCCGAAGACCGCGCGCGCACGTACCTCGAGAAGGTCGGCCTCGCGCCGCGGCTCGAGAAGCAGTATCCGTCGCACCTGTCGGGCGGGCAGCAGCAGCGCGTCGCGATCGCGCGTGCGCTCGCGATGAACCCCGATGTCATGCTGTTCGACGAACCGACCTCGGCGCTCGACCCCGAACTCGTCGGCGAAGTGCTGAAGGTCATGCAGGCGCTCGCCGACGAAGGCCGCACGATGATCGTCGTCACGCATGAGATGGGCTTCGCGCGCAACGTGTCGAATCACGTGATGTTCCTGCATCAGGGCCGCACCGAAGAGGAAGGGCCGCCCGCCGAAGTGCTCGCTACACCGAGGAGCGAGCGGCTCAGGCAGTTTCTGTCCGGCAGCCTCAAGTAGCGGCGTGCATGACGCGATCGATCCGTGCCGATTCCGGCAGCAGTACTGGCGAAGACGCCGGCCGCGCCGAGAGCAGCGTTGGCGCAGGCGCTCGAGCCCAGGCGCGAACCGGCGCTGAAACCGGCGCTCCGCGCACCACGCAGGTCGCGATCGTTGCATTGCCGCCGGTGTCGATGTCCGGCGTCGGACCGGTCGTCGATACGCTGAATCTCGCGAATGAAATCGATGGCCGCGCACTGTACCGCTGGCAGGTCTGCTCCGCGGACGGGCGCGCCGTGCCGTTGGCGGGCGGCGCGCAATGGCCGGCCGACGCCGCATTCGGCGCCGCCCTCGCGTGCGACTGGCTGATCGTGATCAGCGAGCGTTTCGAGCCATTCTCCGACTACCGGCTTTTTCTCGCGAACCTCGCACGTGCGAGCGAGCGCACGCCGCTCGTGACAGGCATTCATCACGGCGTCTGGTGGCTCGCGATGGCGGGGCAATTGTCCGGCTATCGCGTGAGCGCCAACTGGGAGACGTATCAGCAGTTCACCGAGCAGTTCGAGCAAGCGATCGTCACGCAGCAGATCTTCGAAATCGATCGCGACCGTGCGACCTGCGCGGGCGGCCAGGCGAGCGTCGACTTCATGCTTGCGATGATTGCGCGCGACCACGGCCAGCCACTCGCCGAACGGATCGCCGATGCGCTTGGCGTCGGCACGCTGCGCGCGGGCGCCGAGCGGCAGCGCATTCCGTATGTGACGGCGCCGGGCGAACGCCATCCGCATCTGAACGACGCGCTGCTGCTGATGGAAGCGAACATCGAAGATCCGCTCACGACCGACGAGATCGCGGGTCTCGTCGGCGTGTCGCGGCGCCAGCTCGAGCGGCTGTTTCGCCAGTACCTCGGCGCGATGCCGTCCCGCTACTATCTGGGCCTGAGGCTTGCGAAGGCGCGCACGCAGTTGCAGCGCACGAGCAAGTCGGTCGTGCAGATCAGCCTTGCGTGCGGGTTTTCGTCGGCCGCGCATTTTTCGAATGCTTATCGCGAGCGCTTCAATGTGACGCCGCGCGAAGAACGCCGCAACTGGCTCGACAAGCAGGCGGCAGGCGCGCCGGCGTACGGCGCGCCCGCGGCGCCGGCCGCACCGGGCGAGCCGCCGGCGCGCGACGCACGATAGCGCGGCACGCCGCCCCTCGCGATCTTCGATAGAACACGTCGCGTATGCGCAAGACGGCGCGCGCATCGTTTTCTACACTACCGATATTGCCCGCCACGAGGATCCCGCCATGAACGGCCAGAATGTGACACGCCAGACCTTCGACGAAGTAATGGTGCCGGTGTTCTCTCCCGCATCGTTCGTGCCGGACCGCGGCAAAGGTTCGCGTGTCTGGGACACGCAAGGGCGCGAATATATCGACTTCGCCGGCGGCATCGCCGTCACCGCGCTCGGTCACGCGCATCCCGAATTGCTCGAGGTGTTGAACGGGCAGGGCGCGAAGCTCTGGCATATCGGCAACGGCTATACGAACGAGCCCGTGCTGCGCCTCGCAAAACGGCTCGAAGAGCTGACGTTTGCCGACCGCGCGTTTTTCGCGAATTCCGGCGCCGAAGCGAACGAGGCGGCCTTCAAGCTCGCGCGTCGCGTCGCGTTCGAGCGGCATGGCGCGGACAAGATCGAGATTGTTTCCTTCACGCAGTCGTTTCATGGCCGCACGTTCTTTACCGTCAGCGTCGGCGGGCAGCCGAAATACTCGGAGGGCTTCGGGCCCGTGCCGGCCGGCATCGTCCATCTGCCATACAACGATATCGAAGCGGCGCGCAAGGCGATCGGCCCGAAAACATGCGCGGTCGTCGTCGAGCCGATTCAGGGCGAAGGCGGCGTGATTCCCGCCGATCCCGCGTTTCTGCGCGCCCTGCGCGAAGCATGCGACCGGCACGGCGCGCTGCTGATTTTCGATGAAGTGCAAACGGGCGTCGGCCGTACCGGCTTTTTCTACGCCTATCAGGATACCGATGTGACGCCCGACATCCTGACCACGGCGAAGTCGCTCGGCAACGGCTTTCCGATCGGCGCGATGCTGACCACCAAAGAACTGGCCGCGCACTTCAAGGTGGGCGTGCACGGCACCACGTATGGCGGCAATCCGCTCGCATCGGCGATCGCGCTGAAGGTGGTGGAACTGATCAGCGATCCGCAACTGCTTGCCGGCGTCCGCTCGCGCAGCACGGTTCTGCAGGAGACGCTCGCGAAGCTCAACGAGCGTTTCGGCATCTTCAGGCAGGTGCGCGGCAAGGGGTTGCTGATCGGCGCCGAACTCGACGGTGCATTCAAGGGGCGCGCGAAAGACTTTGTCACGGCGGCAGGCCGGCACGGGCTCATCATGCTGATGGCGGGGCCCGACGTGCTGCGCTTCGCGCCGTCGCTGATCATTCCGCTCGACGATCTGCACGAGGGTCTGGCAAGACTCGCGAAGGCGATCGAGGAAGTGGCCGGTGCGACGGCCGCGTCGCACGCAAAGTAGTCTACTGAGGAACGACGATGCTCTTCGTACGCCCCGGCCGCCTCGCCGACCTCGATGCGCTCGAACGCATGGCGCGCGCCGCGCAGCCCGTGCTGCATTCGCTGCCGCATGACCGCCGCGCGCTCGAGGCGCGCGTCGCGCTATCGGAAGACTCGTTTCGCGCAGAAGCCGATTTTCCGGGCGAGGAGTTCTATCTGTTCGTGCTCGAAGACAGCGAAACCGGCAAGCTGCTCGGCACCGCGAGCATCGTCGCGGCAGCCGGTTATGCGGAGCCGTTCTACGCGTTTCGCAACGATGCGCTGATTCATGCGTCGCGCGAGCTGCATGTGAACCGCAAGATCCACGCGCTGACGATGTCGCACGAACTGACCGGCAAGAGCCGGCTCGGCGGCTTCTATATCGAGCCCGAGCTGCGGGGCGCCGCGGCCGCGCATCTGCTGTCGCGCGCGCGCATGATGTATATCGCCGCGAACCGCAAGCGCTTCACGCCCGAGGTGTTTTCGCTGCTGCTCGGCGTGACCGACGACGCGGGCGTGTCGCCGTTCTGGGAGGCGGTGGGCCGCAAGTTTTTCGGCCGCAACTTCGCCGATATCGAAGTGCAGTCGGGCGGCCGCAGCAGCACGTTTATCGCCGAAGTGATGCCGAGCTATCCGATCTATGTGCCGCTGCTGCCGGAAGCGGCGCAGCGCGTGCTCGGCGAGCCCGACGAAAAAGCGCTGCTCGCGTACGAGATTCATCTCGAAGAAGGCTTCGAGACCGACCGCTATGTCGATATCTTCGACGCGGGCCCGGTGCTGACCGCGCAGGTCGATCGCAGCGCGTGCGTGAAGCGCAACGAGATGCGCACGGTGCTCGCCGCAAACGACATGCCGCCCGATCGCGCGCACAGCGCCACTTATATGGCCGCGAGCAACCGCCCCGGCGAATTCCGCTGCGTGCTCGTCGATTTGCCGCGCGAGCGCGACGCGGGTGCGCCGTTGCCGGCCGCGGCGCGTGCCGCGCTCGGCGTCGACGCCGGCGATGCCGTGCGCTGCGTGATCCTGCATCAGGAAGAGAACCACGCATCTTCGGAGGATGCCCCATGATCGTCGTGCGTGTCGTGCAGACGGGCGATCTCGACGCGCTCGTCGCCCTTGCGGGCGAAACCGGCCCCGGCCTCACCACGTTCAAGCCCGATCGCGCCGCGCTCGAGGCGCGCATCGCGCGCTCGCGCCGCACGCTCGACAATCGCGCGGCGCCGCACGAGCAGGGCTATCTGTTCGTGATGGAAGACAGCACGACGGGCGACATCGCGGGCGTATGCGGCATCGAAACGGCGGTCGGCCTCGATCAGCCGTTCTACAACTATCGTGTGAGCACGGTCGTGCACGCGAGCCAGGATCTCGGCATCTGGACGCTGATGCGCGCGCTCAATATTTCGCACGATCTGACCGGCTATGCGGAAGTGTGCTCGCTGTTTCTAAGCCCGCGCTATCGCGCAAGCGGCGTCGGCGGCTTGCTGTCGCGTTCGCGCTTCATGTTCATCGCGCAGTTCCGCGAGCGCTTTCCGCAGCGCATATGCGCGGAACTGCGCGGCCATTTCGATGCGGAGGGCACGTCGCCGTTCTGGCGCGCGGTCGGCTCGCATTTCTATCAGATCGATTTCAATGCGGCCGACTATCTGAGCTCGCACGGCCGCAAGTCGTTTCTCGCCGAACTGATGCCGCGTTTTCCCGTGTATGTCGATCTGCTGCCCGAAGAAGCGCAGGAATGCGTCGGCCTCACGCATAGCGATACGCTGCCCGCGCGCAAGATGCTCGAAGCGGAGGGGCTCCGTTACGAGAACCATGTCGATATCTTCGATGCGGGCCCGGTGCTCGAATGCCATATCGCCGATTTGCGCACCGTGCGCGAGAGCGTGGTCGTGCCGGTCGAGATCGTCGACGCCGCGCCGGAATCGGCCGGGGCCGCGCGCGAACGCGAGGCCGGCAATGAACGCGAAGCGCCGCGCTCGCTCGTCTCGAATACGTCGCTCGACGATTTTCGCGTCGGCGTCGCGCCTGGCGTTGTCGAAGCGGGCGTGTTCCGTCTGTCCGCCGACGAAGCCGCGGCGCTCTGCGTGCATGCCGGCGACCCCGTGCGCGTGCTTGCGGCGACGCACACACCGAAACAGAAACAGGGATCCGCATGAGCGAACTATTCATCGACGGCAGCTGGACTGCCGGCACCGGCGCGGCGTTCGCGTCGCGCAACCCCGGCACGAACGAGCTCGTCTGGGAAGGCAACAGTGCATCGGCCGAGGATGTCGAGCGCGCGGTCAGAAGCGCGCGCCGCGCATTCGCGCATTGGTCGGCCACGGCGTTCGAAGCGCGCTGCGCGATCGCGCGCCGCTTCGCCGTGCTGCTGAGCGAACGCAAGGAAGCGCTTGCCGCGACGATCGGCCGCGAGACCGGCAAGCCGCTATGGGAGGCGCGCACCGAAGTCGCATCGATGGCGGCGAAAGTCGATATCTCGATTCAGGCATATCACGAGCGCACCGGCGAAAAGCGTTCGGTCATCGCCGACGGCACCGCGGTGCTGCGGCATCGCCCGCATGGCGTGGTCGCGGTGTTCGGCCCGTATAACTTCCCAGGGCATCTGCCGAACGGGCATATCGTGCCGGCGCTGATCGCGGGCAACGCCGTGGTGTTCAAGCCGTCCGAACTCGCGCCGGCCGTTGCGCGCGCAACGGTCGAGGTGTGGCACGAAGCCGGGCTGCCCGCGGGCGTGCTCAATCTCGTACAGGGCGAAAAAGACACAGGCGTTGCGCTTGCGAATCATCGGCAGATCGACGGGCTTTTCTTTACCGGCAGCTCCGGCACGGGCACGCTGCTGCACAAGCAGTTCGGCGGACGCCCGGAGATCGTGCTTGCGCTCGAAATGGGCGGCAACAATCCGCTCGTCGTCGCGCAAGTGGCCGATCTCGATGCGGCCGTCCATCACACGATCCAGTCGGCGTTCCTGTCGGCGGGGCAGCGCTGTACGTGCGCGCGCCGCATTCTCGTGCCCGACGATGCGTTCGGCGAGCGCTTTGTCGCGCGACTCGTGGACGTGACATCGCGCATTCGGGTCGGCACGTACGATGCGGACCCGCAGCCGTATATGGGCGCGGTCATCACCGCGCATGCGGCCGCCCGGCTTGTCGAAGCCGAGGCACGCCTCGTGGAACGCGGCGCGCGCCCGCTGCTCGGCATGCGGCAGCGCGATCCCGCGCTTGGCTTCGTGAGCCCGGCGCTTCTCGACGTCACCGCTGTGCCGGATCTGCCCGACGAGGAGCACTTCGGACCGCTCGCGCAGATTATTCGCTACGACACCTTTGAAGCCGCGATCGAGCGTGCGAACGACACCGCGTATGGACTCTCCGCGGGCCTGCTCGCCGACGACGAAACGCAATGGACGCATTTTCAGCGAGCTATTCGTGCCGGCATCGTCAACTGGAACCGGCCGACCAACGGTGCGTCGTCGGCCGCGCCGTTCGGCGGCATCGGGCGCTCGGGCAACCAGCGTCCCAGCGCGTACTACGCGGCCGACTATTGCTCGTACCCGATGGCGTCGGTCGAAAGCGCGCAGTTGCAGATGCCCGCGAACGTGTCGCCGGGACTTCATTTCGAGGGATAGGACCATGCGAGCGATCGAAGCGAATTTCGACGGGCTGGTGGGCCCGACTCATAACTATGCAGGCCTCTCGTTCGGCAATGTCGCGTCGCTGTCGAACGACAAGTCCGTCGCCAATCCGAAGGCCGCGGCGAAGCAGGGACTGCGCAAGATGAAGCAGCTTGCCGACCTCGGTTTCCGGCAGGGCGTGTTGCCGCCGCAGGAGCGGCCGTCGCTGCGTCTGTTGCGCGAACTCGGTTTCTCGGGCGCCGACGCGAACGTGATTGCGAAGGTCGCGAAGGAGGCGCCCGAACTGCTCGCCGCGGCAAGTTCCGCGTCCGCGATGTGGACCGCGAACGCGGCCACCGTGAGCCCCTCGGCCGACACCGCGGACGGCCGTGTGCATTTCACGCCGGCGAATCTGTGCAGCAAATTGCATCGCGCGATCGAACACGAATCGACGCGCCGCACGCTGCGCGCGATCTTCGCCGACGAGAACCGCTTTGCGGTGCACGAAGCGTTGCCGGGCACGCCCGCGCTCGGCGACGAAGGCGCGGCCAACCATACGCGCTTTTGCGCGGCGTATGGCGAGCGCGGCGTCGAATTCTTCGTGTACGGCCGCAGCGAATACCGGCGCGGTCCGGAACCGAAGCGCTACCCGGCGCGGCAGACCTTCGAGGCAAGCCGGGCCGTCGCGCAGCGGCATGGGCTCACCGAAGAAACGACCGTCTACGCGCAGCAGAATCCCGGCGTGATCGACGCGGGCGTGTTTCATAACGACGTGATCGCGGTCGGCAACGGGCACACGCTCTTTTGCCATGAACTCGCGTTTGTCGACTCGAGCGCGGTGTATGACGAACTGCGCGCGAAGCTTGCCGCGCAGCATGCGCCATTCGACGTGATCGAAGTGCCGGATGCGCTCGTGAGCGTCGACGATGCGGTCACGTCGTATCTGTTCAACAGCCAGTTGCTGATGCGCGAGGACGGCAGGCAGATGCTCGTCGTGCCGCAGGAATGCCGTGAAAACGAGCGCGTCGCGCGCTATCTCGACACGCTCGTGGCGGGGTCGGGACCGATCGACGAGGTCAAGGTATTCGATCTTCGCGAAAGCATGAAGAACGGCGGCGGTCCCGCCTGCCTGCGGTTGCGTGTCGTGCTGACCGACGCGGAGCGCGAAGCGGTGCTGCCGGGCGTATGGATCGACGGGCGGCTGTTCGCTTTGCTCGATGCCTGGATCGACCGGCACTATCGCGACCGGCTCGCGCCGGGCGATCTCGCGGACGCGCAACTGCTCGACGAATCACGCACGGCACTCGATGAACTGACGCAGATTCTGCGTGTCGGATCCTTGTACGATTTCCAGCGTTGAATGTTCAGCGCTGAATGTTCAGCGTTGATCGTTGCTGCTGAATCTCCGAGGCAGCGCTTCGCAGGAACCATTACGGGGCAGGGCAAGATGCTCGACGACTTTCTCGCCTACACGCTAGCCGGCAACGCGCCGCATGCCGATGCGCAACGCGAAGGCGTGTGCGCCGATGGCGTGCGCTGGACCTGGCTCGACGATGGCGTGCTGCAGTTCGAGCCCGTAGTGGCTCGGAGCGAGGCACGCGATGCATGCGAGGCGGCCGGCGTGCACAGCGTGCTCGCGTCGGCCGGCATTCATGGCGACGAGACCGCGCCGATCGAGTTGCTGTCGACTCTCGTGCGCGATATTGCGCAGGGTCGGGCACCGCTCGCGTGCCGGCTGCTCGTCGTGCTCGGCAATGTCGCGGCCATGCGCGCAGCGTGCCGTTATATCGACGACGATCTGAACCGCCTTTTCAGCGGCCGTCATGCGCAATTGCCGCAGAGCCAGGAAGCGCCGCGCGCCGCGGCGCTCGAACGCGCGGCCGCGCGATTCTTCGCGAATGCACCGCAACGGCGCAGCGCGCGCTGGCATATCGATATGCACACGGCGATCCGCGCATCGGTGTTCGAGCGCTTTGCGCTGCTGCCGCATACGGGCGAGCCGATGTCGCACGCAATGTTCGAATGGCTGCGCGATGCGCAGATCGCGGCCGTGCTCGTGCATGCGGCGAAGAGCACCACGTATTCGCATTTCACCTCCGAAGCGTGCGGCGCCGATGCATGCACGCTCGAACTCGGCAAGGTGCGTCCGTTTGGACAGAACGAGCTCGCGCGTTTTGCGGGCGCCGATCGCGCGTTGCGTAGCCTGCTTGCGGGTCAGCGTGATGGCGGACATGAGCGTGCCGCTCGCGTCGGTTCCGGCGATGCAACGGCGGGCGACCTGCGGCTCCCGCGCGTCTTCACGGTGATCGACCAGATCACAAAGCACAGCGACGCATTCGAACTGTTCGTCGAAGCCGATGTGCCGAATTTCACCGCCTATCCGCAACACACGCTGCTCGCGCGCGACGGCGGTTATCGCTATACGGTGAGCCATCCGGAAGAGCGCATCGTGTTTCCGAATCCGTCTGTAAAACCCGGGCTGCGCGCGGGCTTGATGGTTGTCGAAACGACGGAGCACGCGCTCGCGTCACTGCAATAAGCGAAGTTTCGTTCCCCGCACACGATTTCGCTGTCCGCGGCATGCGTGCGTGCGCTAAAATCGCCGGGCATCTGAACCCGGTGTATCGCGCATGGGCTCCGTCCGAGTCGCGTCTGATCCACGCATGAGCGCCGTATGGCCTGATATGGGCCCGCATGGGGCTGATATCGGTACCGGCCGCACGGCACGACGGCCCGATAATATCGCGGCCATGCATTCGATCGGGCCGCCGGAGAACATTGCCTCCATGCAATGCGGATCGCGAAGTTCATTGCACCGCCAGGTAAAACGAAGAGAGCGCAAAGCGCCACCCGCGCCTTGCCATAGGGGAGCCGCATGACCACCACCGCAGTCCAGCAGGAAGGCCGGCCAGATGGCCTTTCGGGTTCCACTGACGGCGACCGGCGAAGCGACGCCGGCAGTACCGCCGAAGGCGCGCCGCGCGACGTCTATTTCGCCCGCCAGCCGCTATTGAACCGGGACGGCATGCTGTGCGGTTTCGAGCTGAAAATCCAGCAACCGTTCGTGTCCGCCGAGGCCGCCGCGCCTGCCGATGCCGGCGAGAATACTGAACCGCAAAGCGGCGCCGACGGCGACGGCGAATTTTTCGCGAACGAAGACTCCACCCAGGCGCGCGTCGGCAAGCTGATTCGCGCGCTGGTGCGGCCCGAGGTGCGGCTCGCGCTGACCGGGCATCCCGCCTATATCGATGCGACCCGCGAACTGCTGTTCGACGAGGCGGTCAAGGCGCTGCCGCCCGAGCGGTTCATTTTCGAGTTGCCGCCTGAAATCCTCGTGGATGAAGAACTGATCGCGCGCATCGTCACGCTGCACGGCCGGCGCTTTCGCTTCGTAATCGATCACGTGACGCAGGTCGATGACCGCTTCGCGCGCCTTTTGCCGTATGCGGAGACCGTCAAGATCGATCTGCAGCGCACGCCGGCCGCGCTGCTGCCGAAGCTCGCCCGCGTACTGAAGTCGGCAGGCAAGATGCTGATCGCGCTCAACACGCATACGCACGACGATTTCCAGACCGCCTTCAATCTCGGTTTCGACCGCTTCCAGGGTTATTTCTTCGCGCGTGCGCAAAGCGTTTCGTCGACGCGCCGCGTGAGCGCGCCGCGCCATGCGCTGCTGAATCTCCTGCAGCTTCTGGCCGGCGAACCGACGGTCGCGC
Source organism: Paraburkholderia sp. SARCC-3016 (assembly GCF_031119615.1). Classification (NCBI taxonomy): domain Bacteria; kingdom Pseudomonadati; phylum Pseudomonadota; class Betaproteobacteria; order Burkholderiales; family Burkholderiaceae; genus Paraburkholderia; species Paraburkholderia sp. SARCC-3016. The sequence goes on from NZ_JAVHZD010000009.1 coordinate 123,798, forward strand.
AGCTCGAGGCGGAGCTGAAGCTCAATCCGGTGCTCGTCATGCACCTGATGCGTCTCGCGAATGCAAGCGGGCTAGCGTTGGGCTTGCGCGTCACGACGCTGCGCGATGCGATCAACGCAACGGGCACCGACAAGATCGCGCGCTGGACGCAATTGCTGCTGTACGCGGACGGCCGCAAGGTCGCGCTCGAAGACGACCCGCTGCTGCAGCTTGCCGCATCGCGCGCGCGTTTCATGGAACTCGCGGTTGCACGGTTGCCCGAGGCGGGGCGCGACGAAACCGACGCGGCATTCCTGACCGGCGTCTTTTCGTTCGTCGATGCAGTGTTCGGCGGTTCGCTCGAAACCACGCTCAACGTGCTGATGCTGTCGCGGCCGATTCGCGCGGCAATCGAACATCACGAAGGCTCGCTCGGCATGCTGCTGACGCTGACCGAAGCGCTCGAACGCGGCGCGTGGGACGAAGTCGGGATGGCCTGCGAGTCGCTCGCGCCGTTGACCGTGCCGGAAGCGGCCGAACTCGCGCTGACCGCGGCCGCGTGGGCCGGCATTGCCGATCGCAGCGCCGAAGCCGAAGGGCTCGAGCGGATCGAAGATTAAATCTCTGTCAATGTGCGAAGCCTGTACGAATGTGCAGGTCAAGCACACAGCGGCACACAGCGGCACACAGCGGCACACAGCGGCACACAGCGGCACACAGCGGCACACAGCGGCACACAGCGGCGCATAGCGGCGCATACCGCGCACATACGCGAGGGCAGGCCGCGCCGGCAGATTTGTCAGCTCAGTGAGATGCGATTCTGATCAATCCCATTGGCGGGGATCGAGTCACAGCGTCTCCAGCTCACCCACCACCGGCGCTTGGACGAAAAAACGCCGCAGTTCCCGCGATAGCTCGTTCAATGCCGCCATTTCCTGCTGGCTGATGCGGCGCGGCTCGGTATTGTGCGTCCAGTCGCCATACATCAGCGCGACGGTCGACTGATTTTCGAGCATGACCGGCAGCAGCACGAATGACCGCGCGTCGCTGAACGAACGCTTGTACCAGTCCGGCAGCCGCGCGACCATCTTCGGGTCGCGCGCGTTCTCGATGAAGATGCCAACCGAGTTCGCGATGGCGAGGTGGAAGACGTCCGGCTGGAATGCGCTGGCGAACGACAGCTGCGGCATCACTGCGTCGACTTTCGGACCGAAGCCCATGCTCGCCTTGAACGTGCCGCTGCCCTGGCGCACGAACACCACCGTGCGGTCGAAGCCGAGGCCCGCCAGCACGGTTTCGGACGCCAGCGTCAGCGCCGGTGCGAGCGCGTTGTCCGCGGGCAGCGCGCGCAGGTCTTCGACGCCCGCGCGAATGCGATCCTCGGGTTCGAGCGGCTCGCGCGCGATCGCGTCGGCGCTCGCGCGCAGCTCGTTGATTTCGCGCATCACGCCGTCGCCCGCTTCTTCACGCGCGAGCGCGATGCTCATTTCGATGAGCACGTCCGCATCGGTATTGAGCGGCCGGCTGTAGCGCTGCGCGAGTTCCGCGATACGCGCGTCGCGCACGGCGATGGGCATGTCGGGCGCGGTCAGCAGGTTCGCGACTTCGGTCGAGAAGGTCGTGACGGCGCGCATCCATTGCGTCTGACGCGGCTCGTCGTCGCGGGACGGATCGAATGCGGTCATGCCGGTGCGGATGATTTCCGGCAGGCGCCAGCGCGCCGCGGCCTCGATGCCGATCTCCTCGTACGAGACGCCGAGTATGCTTGCGCACGCATCCTTTTCGGAGACGCCTGCATCGAGCTGGCGGCGAATCTGGTCCCATTCGGTGTCGAGATAGAACACAACGAGCAGCTTGCCGACCTGGCGCATCAGCGTGCACACCACCGCTTCTTCGCCCGCGCGCAGGTCGCCGCGTTCGGTCAGCTTGCGCGCGACGCAGCCCGAGAGCATCGTGCGGTTCAGTTCGAGCTTCGCGTCGATGCGGCGCGGCGCGCTATGGTGAAAGTGATCGACGATCTGCAGGCCGACGACGAGATGGCCGACCGCATCCATGCCGAGCACCATCAGCGCGCGCGAGACCGTGGTGATGTTGCCGCCGAACGCCATGTACATCGCCGAATTCGCAAGACGCAGCACCTTGTGCGTCAATGCGAAGTCGGAGAGCACAACCTGAACGAGCGACGTGAAGTCGAGTTCGTCGTTCTTGACGGCGGCCATCGTGGTGCGGAGCGACTGCGACAGCATCGGAAAATCGCCGCGTTCGCTCATCTTGCCCCAGAGCCTGTCGAGCAACGCCGCCTTTAACATGTGAGTCCCGCAAAAGCCATACGTGTTCCAGTGAGTAGCGGACCGCGCCTTGCGCACGGACCGCCGGTGCGTGGTTGCGCCGCGTGAGTCACGCTGCGTCGTCCAGGTAAAGCGCGCGCGATTCGAAGCGCTGCGCCAGTTCTTCCGACGGCAGCGCCTTGCAGACGAGCCACCCCTGAATGTGATCGCATCCCATCTGGGTCAGCAACGCACGCTGCGCTTCCGTTTCGACGCCTTCGGCGACCAGTTCGAGATCGAGTGTCTGCGCAAGCCCGACCACTGCGCTGACAATTGCCTGATCGTTGCGCGAGGTTAGCAGATTCTCGACAAAGCTCCTGTCGATTTTCAGCTTGGCGAGCGGGAAACGTTGCAGATACGCGAGACTCGAATAACCGGTGCCGAAGTCGTCTACTGCAAAACGAATACCGATGGCAGTTAATTCCGCGAGCAGTGCGGTTGCATGCGCGGGATCGTGCATGAGCAGCGTCTCGGTGATTTCGAACACGAGCCGGCGCGGGTCGATGCCGGTCAGCGCGATCGCTTCGCGCACGTTGTCGGTGAAGCGCGGGTCGCGGAACTGCTGCGGCGACACGTTGACCGCGACATATTGCAGCTTGATGCCCTTTGCGTCCCACTGGATGAGCTGCATGCAGGCGGCCTTCAGCACCCAGTTGCCGAGGTAGTTGATGAGGCCGACCGACTCCGCAAGCGGAATGAACATCGACGGCGGCACGAGCCCGTGCAACGGATGGTGCCAGCGGATCAGCGCCTCGACGCCGACCACGCCGCGCGAGTGGCTGCTCGTGATCGGCTGGAAGTGCAGCGAGAACTCGCCGTTGCGCACGCCGTCGTAGAGATCCGATTCGAGCTTCAGGCGCTCGGCGTCGGCGGGGCTGTCGTCGGGCACGTAGAACGCGAGCGTGTTGCCGCCCGCGGCCTTGGCGCGCAGCAGCGCGTGGTCGGCCCAGCGCAGCAGCTGGCTGTCGCGCGACGTCGTGTCGTTCAGGTGCTGCACGTCCGGGTACAGGGCGATGCCGATGCTGGCCGACAGATGCACGGGCTGCCGGTTATACGAGTAGGGCTGCTGGATCGCGGTCAGCAGGCGCCGTGCGAGCGCTTCGGCGGCGATGGCGGCATCGGTGCGCGTCGCGGCCGGCGGCAGAAGGATGGCGAATTCGTCGCTCGCGACGCGCGCAATGATTTCGCCTTGCGTCGTCATGTGCGTGAGGCGTTTCGCGGTGTCGCGCAGCATCTCGTCGCCGGCGTCGTAGCCGAGCGCGCGGTTCACGCGCTGGTAGTCGTCGAGGTCGAGCAGCAGCAGCGCGGCCGGCGTGCCGTTCGCGTCGGCCTGCTGCTGCGCGTCGCGCAGCGCGTCGACGAGCGCCGGCACGTTGGCGATGCCGGTCAGATGATCGGTATGCAGCGCGCGTTTGAGGCTCGCTTCGTTGGCGCGCCACGCGGAGACGTCGAAGCCCGCGATGGCATAGCCTTCGATGCCGTCGTGGTTGTTGCGCACGACCCGCAGTTCGACGGCGATCGGATAAGTCAGCGACTTGACCAGATCGAGCGTGACCTTTTCGACCGCTCCGCTCGCCTCGGCGCGCGTCAGCACGGCTTCGAGGCGCGCGCTGTCGGCAGGGGCGACGATGTCGTGCAACGAGATGGTTTGCAGATACTCGCGGTGGTAGCCGATGAAGCGCAGGCTCGCGTCGGTCACGTAGAGGAAGCGCAAATCCCGGTCGACGTGGGCAAGGAAGTCGACTGCGCCGACGGTCTGCTCGAGACCGAGGGCGGCGGCGCCCGCACCGGCCGCGTGCGCCTCGCCGCCGCGCGGGCTCAGTACCGTGCGCCAACGTTCGATCGCGTTGCGCAGCCAGCCCCGTCGAGGTGCGGTAATCCTGTTCGCTTCCATGTAAGTCGCTGACAATCCTGTTTCGTCGCAGGCGGGCGAGTCCGCCCGCCGGTTACCGCATCCAGCCGGAAGATGGGAAGACGTCCATCAGAGCACCATAACGGCCGGCGCGGCAAAATCTTTAGCGCAATGTCGAAAAAAGCATCGCGAATACCCGTTTCCCGTGCGGCGGGCGAGCCGATTTCGCCGGATCGGGGGTCTGTTTCGCGGTGCTCGCGACGCTGCATCGAGCGCCGCGCTAAAGTACTGCCCCCCTTGTTCCGTTAATGCGATTGTTCGTGATGCGGTTCGGTTTTGGTACGATGCGCGGCGGTCGGTGGGACCGTTTCCATCCCAGGCCTGCACGATTGATGTTTTTTGAATCCACGCCGCCATCCATCATGTCAGAACCGTTCGACGATAGAGACGACCGCAGGGCCGATAAAGGAGCCGGCGGCACGCAGAGCGGCACACCCGGTGTGTCGCTGGACGCCCCGCGTTCCGCTTCGGAGTTCGTTTATCTGGGCCGCCAGCCGATTCTCGACCGCAGCGGCGCGCTCAATGCCTACGAGTTGCTGTTCCGCGACAGCGCGCACAACCACGCGCGCGTGTCCGACGACGCGCAGGCGACCGCCCAGGTCGTGGCGCGCACCATCGGCTCCATCGGTGTGCCCGCCGTGCTCGGCCAGCACCGCGGCTATATCAACATCGGCCGGCGCCTGCTGTTCGACGACACCGTGCATCTGATGTCGCCGCAGCGCTTCGTGCTCGAAATCCTCGAAAACGTGACCGTCGATGCACGGCTGCTCGCGCGTCTGGCCGAATTGCGCCGGGCCGGCTTCCGGATCGCGCTCGACGACGTCTGGGAGCTGTCCGAGAGCCTTTACGCGATGCTGCCGTACGCGGATATCGTCAAGGTCGATTTCCTGCTGGCCGAGCGCAGTACGCTGAAAACGCTCGCGGCGACGCTGCGCGGGCATGGCAAAACGCTGATCGCCGAGAAGGTCGAAACGCGCGAGGATTTTCTGCAGGCGCGCGACCTTGGCTTCGATCTGTTCCAGGGCTACTTCTTTGCGCGGCCGCAAGTGCTGGCCGCGCAACGCAGCCGTTCGTCGAGCGCGGCGCTGTTGCGGTTGCTCGCGCTGCTGTCGCGAGACGCCGGTCTCTTCGAGCTCGAAGCGGAACTGAAACGCCATCCGAACGTCGTCGTGCAACTGCTGCGCCTTGTCAATTCGAGCGCCTTCGGCCTTGGCCGTCATATCGCTTCGCTGCGCGAGGCCATCATCGCGACCGGCACGCGGCAGATCGCGCGCTGGGCGCAACTGCTGCTGTACGCGGGCGGCGGCGAGCTCCCATGGAGCTCCGATCCGCTCGTGCAGCTGGCCGGCACGCGCTCGCGCTTCATGGAGCTGGCCGCGCGCCTGTTGCGGCCCGGCGACGAAGATTTCGCCGACGCGGCATTCATGACCGGCATCTTTTCGCTCGTCCACGTGGTCGTCGATTCGTCGCCCGCGAAGGCGCTCGACAAGCTCGGACTGTCGCCGCTGATCCGCAATGCGATCGTCGAGCGCGACGGCGAGATGGGCGCGCTGCTGCGTGTCGCCGAAGCGGCGGGGCAGGGCGCCGAGACGACGGCGATCGTCCAGGCGGAAACGCTCGAGCGCTTCGCGGTGTTCACGCCCGCGGTGCTGGCGGAGCTGAACCTGTCGGCGGCCGCGTGGTTCGGTGCGCATGCGGGTGGAAACTGAGACGGCTAATGTGGCGGCAAACCGGGACGGCATACCGGGCGACGAACAGGACGGCAAAGGGGACGGCATAAAGCTGAACCGGCAACGCGCTCGTCGGGCTGACGGCAGGATGCACGGGCGCCGCGCAAACTGTGATCCAATAGCGAATCGATGTGCGTGGCGGCGAAGGCGGTTTCGCAGCAGCGCCGTCCGCCCACTGCACGAACCGGAGGCCCGCAGATGAAACGTATGCTGAAGCAAGCCGTCGCGACGGCCGGCCTCGCCGCCGCGCTGTCGTTCTATGCGCTCGGCGCATCGGCCACCTTGAAGCCCGGCGACACCGCGCCCGATTTCACCGCGCAGGCGTCGCTCGGGGGCAAGACCTACACGTACTCGCTCGCCGATGCGCTGAAGAAGGGCCCGGTCGTGCTGTACTTCTATCCGGCCGCCTTCACGAAAGGCTGCACGATCGAGGCGCATGAGTTCGCCGACGCCGTCGACGAATACAGGAAATACGGCGCGACCGTGATCGGCGTGTCGCACGACAATATCGACACGCTGACGAAGTTCTCGGTCAGCGAATGCCGCAGCAAATTCCCCGTTGCCGCCGATTCCGACGCCAAGGTAATCGGCGCCTACGACGCCGGGCTGCCGATGCACGATTCGATGGCGAATCGCGTCTCGTATGTGATCGCGCCGGACGGCAAGATCATCTACGAATACACGAGCATGTCGCCGGACAAGCACGTCGAGAATACGATGCAGGCGGTCAAGCAATGGGCGGCGACGCACAAGTCGCAATAAGTCTCGATGCAGGCGGCCGGTGCTGGGCGCGCGTGAACCTGTCGTGCTGGATTACCATCGGGTAGCCTGACCCACGCTTGCCCCACGTCCATACGGAGGCGCGATGCCGATCTTTGTCGCTCTATTCGTGCTGATTGCGTTGATCTACGGTGCAGTGCGCGCGTACCACGTGCTCGCCGCGCATTTCGGCGCCGGCGTCGCGATTGGCGCCGCGGTCGTGGCGGCCCTGATCGTGATTGCAGCGGTCGCTTACTGGTGGCGGCGTCACCGCGAGATCGCGCCGAACATCGACGACGGCGACTGGACCCATGAGCTCAAGGAACCATGGGGCGGCGTGCGGCTTGCCGCGGGTAAAGGCCTATGTTCGATCCAGCTCGGCGGCGCAAAGGGCGACTATATTTTCGGCGACCTGCAAGGCGCGCAGGCCGAACGCGACGGCAGCGGCTGGCGCGTCGGGCTGCGGGTCAAGGATGCGGCCCGCCCGGTCTGGCAACTGCCGATGAAAACCGAGCGGCAGGCACGCCAGTGGCAGCGCATTCTGACGCGCGCGATGGCGCAGAAGCTTTAGTTGGCCGGTTTTAGTTAGCCTGTTTTAGCTAACCGGTTTCAGGTGACGTCTTTCAGCTCGCATTCGCGCGGCAAGCGGCGCCGGTCAAACGGTGGAGCGATGGACCAGCGAACCGTCCGGCAGCTTCGTCAGCAGGCCGTCGGCGTCGTCGGCCGCAGTGAACAGCGCAAACGTAATGCCTTGCAGCTGCGTGACGCGCCGCAGTTCGAGCGGCACGCCCGGTTCGACCGCGACCATCCCGAGTCCGTTGCCGTACGAGAGATTTTTTTGCCGCACGCTCGCATCGAAAATCAGAATCGCCGGCTTCAGATCCGGCTGGGTGCGCGGCAGATTGCGTAACCAGATTTGCGCGTGAGGCAGCGCGACGGACGCAGTCTGGATGCCGTCGTCGAAAAAGCGCGTACGCGCGCGGTGTAATAGCGCATCGAGCGCCGCGGGCTTCAGCCAGGCCGCACGATACGATTCGCCGCGATAGTCGCGCAATTGCGCGAAGTCGGCAAGAAACCGCTGCAAGGTCTGAGTTCGGTGCCGATGCGTGCGCAATGCACGGTTGATCTGCGGCTCGCCGTCTTCGATGAACGGCTGCAGGCGTGCGAACTGGCCGGCGTTCGACTGCTGCGTGAGCGCGTCGATTGCTTCTGCGTCTTTCGCCGATGTCGCCTGATTCCACGCGGTGACGGTACGGAACATCAAGGCGGCATCGCGAGCGCGCAAGGGCGGCGTCACGTTCCCCGGCGCCGCGCACGCGAGGCGGTCGGATGCGGCGGACACAACCGGCAAGACCGGCAAGACCGGCAAGACCGGCAACGCTGCCGGTTGCCGGCCATGACGGGCCGGCAGCGTGGGCGTCCCGACACCGGGCCGCGCATCGTCCGCAATGGCAGTGGGGGCCGGCAGCCGCGCGCCTCGCGCCATGGCGCGGTCGTGCGCCGTGGTGTCGGGCGGCGCCGGTTCGTGCGCGGGCCGCAATGGGGCGTGCGGCCGCTCCGCGATGCGCGTTGGTCGGAAGACAGGAATCACTTGCACCTCCGCATGATCCGGTTGCCTCGCCACCTGCGATAGTGCGATAGGCGGGCCCGGCACCCCGTCATGCTAGCGATGCAGGCAGGCGCGCGGGCAATGAACGGCTAGTGCGCGCCGCCGCGCACTCACTCGGCCGCCGCAGCCGGCTGGCCGGTACCGCCATGGCGCTTTTCCCATCGGACGCGCAGGCGGTCCATATACAGATAAACGATCGGCGTCGTATAAAGCGTGAGCATCTGGCTCACGATCAGCCCGCCGACGATCGCGAGACCGAGCGGCGCGCGCAGCTCCGCGCCCTCGCCGCGCCCGAACGCAAGCGGCAGCGCGCCGAGCAGCGCGGCGCAGGTCGTCATCATGATCGGGCGGAAGCGCAGCAGGCACGCTTCCTCGATCGCCTCGCGCGACGCGAGCCCGCGCGTGCGCGATGCGTCGATCGCGAAGTCGACCATCATGATCGCGTTCTTCTTCACGATGCCGATCAGCAGAATCACCGCGATCAGCGCGATGATGCTGAACTCGGTATTGAAGAGCAGCAGCGCGAGCAGCGCGCCGACCCCGGCGGACGGCAGCGTCGACAGAATCGTGAGCGGGTGGATATAGCTTTCGTACAGAATGCCGAGCACGATATAGACGGCGGCCAGCGCGGCAAGAATCAGGATCGGCTGGTCGTTCAGCGACTGCTGGAACGCCTGTGCGGTGCCCTGGAAGCTGCCGTGTATCGTCGCGGGCACGCCAAGCCGTGCCATCGTGTCGTCGATGGCGGCCGTCGCGTCGGATAGCGAGCGGCCAGGCGGCAGGTTGAACGAGATCGTCGAGGCGACGAACTGCCCCTGGTGATTGACCGCGAGCGGCGTGTTGCCGGGCCCGAACGTCGCGATTGCCGAGAGCGGAATCATGGTTTCCTGCGACGTCGAGACGGCCGCGCCCGTCGAGGCGCCCGATTTGCCGCTCGCCGCAATCGAATTGTTCGCGAGATTGCGCGCGGCATCGGCGGCGATAGCCGCCGCATTCGACGAACCGGCGGCGCCCGCCGAGGTGCCGCCGCCCGCCGCGCCCGACGTGCTCGCGGCATTGCCCGATGCGTTCGTCGTCGTCACGGTGCCGGCCGTCGCGTTCGTCGATTGCGAGCCGCTCGCGGTGCCGCCCGTCGTGCTGATCCACACCTGCTTGAGCATCTCCGGGCTCTGCCAGTACTTCGGCGCGACTTCCATCACGACGTGGTACTGGTTTAACGGGTTGTAGATCGTCGATACCTGGCGCTGGCCGAACGCGTCGTAGAGCGTGTTGTCGATCTGCGAAGGCGTGATCTTGAGGCGCGCGGCGGTCGCGCGATCGATCGTCACGAACGCCTCGAGCCCGCTTTCCTGCTGGTCGGAATTGACGTCGGCGAGTTCGGGGCGCGCCTGCAGCGCCGTCGTGATCAGCGGCGTCCACTTGTACAGATCGGGCGTCGAATCGGCGAGCAGCGTGTATTGATACTGCGCGTTCGATTGCCGGCCGCCGACGCGGATGTCCTGCACGGCCTGCAGGAACGTGCGGCCGCCCGCGACGTGCGACAGCGGCCCGCGCAGCTGCTGGATCACCTGGTCCGCCGTGGCCTTGCGGCCGGGCTTCGGCTTCAGCGACACGTACATGAAGCCGGCGTTCGTCTGCCGGCCGCCCGTGAAGCCGACCACGTTGTCGACGTTCGGATTCGCCTGCACGATGCTCATCATCTCGGCGAACTTGCCCTTCATCGCCTGGAACGACGTGCTCTGGTCGGCCTGAATGCCGCCGACGAGGCGCCCCGTGTCCTGCTGCGGGAAGAAGCCCTTCGGGATGATGATGTACATCCAGATGTTGAGACCGATCGTTGCGAACAGCACGAGCAGAATGATCGGCGGATGACGCAGCGACCAGCCGAGCGTGCGCCGGTAGCCTTCCTGCATGCGCTCGAAGCCGCTTTCGAGCCAGCGCGAGATCCGGCCTTCCTTCTTTTTCTCACGCGGCTCGTGAAGCAGGCGCGAGCACATCATCGGCGTCAGCGTCAGCGACACGACGAGCGAGACGCCGATCGCCAGCGACAGCGTCAGCGCGAACTCGCGGAACAGGCGCCCGACGATGCCGCCCATCAGCAGGATCGGCAGGAATACCGCGACCAGCGAAATGCTGATCGACATCACCGTGAAGCCGACCTCGCGCGCGCCCATGATCGCCGCTCTCATGCGCGGCACGCCGTTCTCGATATGCCGCTCGATGTTTTCGAGCACGACGATCGCGTCGTCGACGACGAAGCCGGTGGCGATCGTCAATGCCATCAGCGACAGGTTGTCGATCGAAAAGCCCATCAGATACATCGCCGCGAACGTGCCGATGATCGAAATCGGCACCGCGACGCTCGGAATCAGCGTCGCGCGCCAGTTGCGCAGAAACAGGAACACGACCATCACGACGAGCGCGACCGCGATGATCAGCGTGTGCTCGGTGTCGGTCAGCGAGGCGCGAATCGTCGTCGAACGGTCGGCGGCGGGCACCACCTGCACGTCGCGCGGCAGCGACGCGACGAGTTGCGGCAGTTCCTCCTTGATGCGATCGACGGTCTCGATGATGTTCGCGCCCGGCTGCCGGTAGATGATCACGAGCACGGCGCGCGAGCCGTTCGAGAGGCCGAGGTTGCGCAGGTCCTCGACCGAATCGACGACTTCGCCGACGTCGGACAGATGGACGGCCGCGCCGTTGCGGTACGCGATGACGAGATCCTTGTATTGCGACGCTTTGTTCGCCTGGTCGTTCGTGTACAGCTGCACGTGGTTGTCGCCGAACTCGATCGAGCCTTTCGGGCTATTCGCGTTCGCGGAGGCGAGCGCGGCGCGCACGTCTTCGAGGCCGATGCCGTAGTGGAACAGCGCGTGCGGTTCGAGCTCGACGCGCACGGCCGGATTCGCCGAACCGCTGACGTCGACTTCGCCGACGCCGTCGACCTGCGACAGCGATTGCTGCAGCACGGTCGCGGCCGAATCGTAGAGCTGACCGGCCTGCAGCGTTTTCGACGAGACCGACAGGATCAGGATCGGCGCATCGGACGGGTTGACCTTGTGATACGTGGGGTTCTGCCGAAGACTGGCCGGCAGGTCGGCGCGCGCCGCGTTGATGGCGGCCTGCACGTCGCGCGCCGCGCCGTCGATATCGCGGTTCAGTCCGAACTGCATCGTGATGCGCGTCGTGCCGACGGAACTCGTCGACGTCATTTCGGTGACGTCCGCGATCGCGCCCAGGTGCCGCTCGAGCGGGCTCGCGACGCTCGTCGCAACGGTTTCCGGGCTCGCGCCCGGCAGCGAGGCCTGCACCGAGATGGTCGGGTAGTCGACCTGCGGCAGCGGCGCGACCGGCAGCTTCGAAAATGCGAAGAGGCCGGCGAGCGCGATGCCGATCGACAGCAGCGTCGTGGCAACGGGGCGCGCAATGAACGGACGCGACAGGTTCATCGGTCAGCTCCCGGCATCGGTGGCGGGCGGCGTCGCGCGGTTGCCGGGGCCATCGCCACGGTCGCCGCCGGGGTCGCCGCCCGTGTGGCGATGAAAGCGCGCACGCAGACGGCGCGCGAGCGAATCGAAGCCGAGGTAGATGACGGGCGTCGTAAACAGCGTGAGCAGCTGGCTCACGATGAGGCCGCCCGCGATCGCGATACCGAGCGGCCGGCGCAACTCCGAGCCTGCGCCGCTGCCGAGGATCAGCGGCAGCGCGCCGAGCAGGGCCGCCATCGTGGTCATGAGGATCGGCCGGAAGCGCAGCAGGCAGGCCTGATAGATCGCTTCGCGCGGCGGCTTGCCGTGTTCGCGCTCGGCTTCGAGCGCGAAGTCGATCATCATGATCGCGTTCTTTTTCACGATGCCGATCAGCAGCACGATGCCAATGATGCCGATGATGTCGAGATCGTGGCCCGTCAACCACAGCGCGAGCAGCGCGCCGACACCGGCCGACGGCAGCGTCGAGAGAATCGTGACCGGATGCACGAAGCTTTCGTACAGCACGCCGAGCACGATATACATCGTGACGATCGCCGCGAGAATCAGGAACAGCTCGTTCGACAGCGACGCCTGGAAGGCGAGCGCCGCGCCCTGGAAGCGCGTCTGGAACGACGCGGGCAAGCCGATGTCTTTTTCCGCCTGCTGGATGGCCTTCACGGCCGCGCCGAGCGACGCGCCCGGCGCGAGGTTGAACGACACCGTGGTGGCCGGGAACTGGCTCAGATGCGTGACGAGCAGCGGCGCCGGCCGCTCGTGGAACTTCGCGATGGCCGACAGCGGCACCTGGCCGCCGGCCGCGGTGGAAGAGGGCAGGTAAATCGAATTGAGCGAATCCGTGTAGTGCTGCAGCGTGGGCGTCGCTTCGAGAATCACGCGGTACTGGTTCGATTGCGTGAAGATGGTCGAGACGATGCGCTGGCCGTACGCGTCGTAGAGCGCGTTGTCGACGGTCGCGGGCGTGATGCCGTAGCGCGCGGCGGTCGGGCGGTCGATTTCCACGTACACGGACTGGCCGTTGCTCTGCAGATCGGTCGCGACGTCGGCGAGATCGGGCAACTGCTGCAGCCGTTCGACGAGCTTCGGCACCCAGGTCTGGAACTCGGCGATGTTCGGGTCCGTGAGCATGAACTGGTATTGCGTCGGGCTGACGGTCGAATCGATCGTCAGGTCCTGCACGGGCTGCATGTAAAGCGTCGCGCCGGGAATATGCGCGGTCGCGCGCTGCAGCTCGCGGATCACTTCGCTCGCGGTGGCATCGCGGTCGTCGCGCGGCTTCAGGTTGATCAGCATGCGGCCGCTGTTCAGCGTGATGTTGGTGCCGTCGACGCCGATAAACGACGTGAGGCTGTCGACGTTCGGGTTTTTCAGCACTTCGGCCGCGAGCGCCTGCTGGCGTTCGGCCATCGACTGATACGAGACCGACTGCGGCGCCTGCGTGATCGCCTGGATCACGCCGGTATCCTGGACCGGAAAGAATCCTTTCGGGATGAACACGTAAAGCAGCGCGGTCACGACGAGCGTGAGGACCGCGACGACGAGCGTGGCCGGCTGGCGGTCGAGCACCCAGCGCAGCGCGACGGCGTAGCGGTCGATTACGTCATCGATAAACGCATGCGCGCGCGCCTCGAAGCGGTGGCTTTCCTTCGGCGGCGTGTGGCGCAACAGCTTCGCGCACATCATCGGCACGAGCGTGAGCGACACGACCGCCGAGATGACGATGGTCACCGCGAGCGTGATCGCGAACTCGTGGAACAGGCGTCCGACCACGTCGCCCATGAACAGCAGCGGGATCAGCACCGCGATCAGCGACACCGTGAGCGAGATGATCGTAAAGCCGATCTGCTTCGAGCCCTTTAGCGCGGCCTGAAGCGGGGAGTCGCCTTCCTCGACGTAGCGCGCGATATTTTCGATCATCACGATCGCATCGTCGACGACGAAGCCGGTCGCAATGGTCAGCGCCATCAGCGAGAGGTTGTCGAGCGAGAAGCCACACAGGTACATCACCGCGAGCGTGCCGATCAGCGACAGCGGCACCGACAGGCTCGGAATGATCGTGGCGTAGATGTTCGCGAGGAACAGATACATCACGAGCACGACGAGCACGACCGACATCAGCAGCTCGAATTGCACGTCGCGCACCGAGGCCCGGATCGTCGTCGTGCGGTCCGTGACGACCTGCACGTCGAGCGCGGCCGGCAGCGATTGCTGCAGCGACGGCAGCAGTTTCTTGATGCTGTCGACGACCTGGATCACATTTGCGCCCGGCTGGCGCTGCACGTTCAGGATGATCGCGGGCGTGGCGTCGACCCACGCGCCGAGCTTGGTGTTTTCCGCGCCGGGAATGATCTTCGCGACGTCGGTCAGCATGACCGGCCGGCCGTTCTTGTAGGCGACGACCGCGCTCTGATACGCATCGGCGTCGGTCAGCTGATCGTTCGCGTTGATCGTAAACGCATGCGTGGGGCCGTCGAAGCTGCCCTTCGGCGTGTTGACGTTGAGGTTCGAGATCGTGGTGCGCAGGTCGTCGAGGTTCAGGCCGTACGACGCCAGCGCGAGCGGGTTCGCCTGGATGCGCACGGCCGGGCGCTGGCCGCCCGACAGGCTCACGAGACCGACGCCGCCGACCTGCGAAATCTTTTGTGCGAGACGCGTGTCGGCAATGTCCTGCACCTGCGTGAGCGGCAGCGTGGTCGACGTGATGGCGAGCGTGAGGATCGGTGCGTCGGCCGGGTTGACCTTGGCGTAGATCGGCGGCGCGGGCAGATCGGACGGCAGCAGATTGCCGGCCGCGTTAATGGCGGCCTGGACTTCCTGTTCGGCGATATCGAGCGGCAGATCGAGGTTGAACTGCAGCGTGATGACCGATGAACCGGCCGAGCTTTGCGACGACATCTGGTTCAGCGAAGGCATCTGCCCGAACTGCCGTTCGAGCGGCGCGGTGACCGACGATGTCATCACGTCGGGGCTCGCGCCCGGATAGAAGGTCTGCACCTGGATGGTCGGGTAATCGACTTCGGGCAGCGCGGAAAGCGGCAGAAAACGCAACGCGACGAGGCCGACCAGCATGATCGCAGCCATCAGCAACGCAGTGCCGACGGGGCGCAGGATAAAGGCGCGGGATGGATTCATGCGATATCAGTGGTCCTTGAAGCGTGTCCTTGAAGCGTGTCCTTGAAGCGGGCGCCTGAAGCGGTTATCTGAAGCGAGCCTCATTGCGACGACGCTTGCGACGCGTGCCGATGACGGTGCGCATGCGCGCCCGATGCAGCCGACGCGCCGGCGGCCCAGGACGCGCCTGCCGTCGCCGACGCGCCCGACGCGCCTGCCGGATGCTCGGCCGGAATCGTGATCTTTGCGCCTTCCTTCAGGCGGTCCGAGCCGTCGGTCACGACGCGTTCGCCAACCTGCAGGCCCGACGCGATGCTCGTGCGCTCGCCGTCGACCGGGCCCACCGTGACCTTGCGTACCGTGACCGTGTTATCGGGCTTCACGACGTAGACGAACTGACCGATCGAGCCGTTCAGCACCGCCGACGTCGGCACGATCGTCGCGTTGTGGATGACGTCGACAAGCAGACGGGCGTTCACGAACTGGTTTGGGAACAGCATGTTGCCGGTGTTCGCGAAGTTCGCGCGCAGCTTGACGGTGCCGGTGGTCGTATCGATCTGGTTGTCGATCGTTTCGAGGTAGCCCGCTTCGAGCGACGTCGAATTCGTGCGGTCGTATGCGGTGACGGACATCTTCGTCCTGCCGTTCAGTTGCTTGAGAATGGCCGGCAGATTGTCTTCGGACGTCGTGAAAATCACGCTGATCGGCTGCAGCTGCGTAATCACGACGATGCCGTTCGCGTCGCCGGGCGTCACGTAGTTGCCGGGGTCGACCTGGCGCAGGCCGACACGGCCCGCGACCGGCGCGGTGATACGCGCGTAGGTCAGATCGAGCTTGAAGGTGTCGATATTCGCCTTGTCCGATTGCACCTGCCCTTCATATTGCTTGACGAGCGAGGCCTGCGTATCGACCTGCTGGCTCGCGATCGAATCCTGCGCAAGAAGTGTCTGATAGCGCTTCAGATCGAGACGGGCCGTCTGCAGCAGCGCCATGTCTTTCGCGAGCGTGCCTTGCGCGTTCGCAAGCGAGATCTGATAGGGGCGCGGGTCGATCTGCGCGAGCAGTTCGTCCTTCTTCACCATCTGGCCTTCCTGGAACGCGACGGTCTGCAGCGTGCCCGAGAGCTGCGTGCGCACGGTGACGTTCGCAAGCGGCGTCACGGTGCCGAGCGCGGTGATGACGATCGGCATGTCGCCTTGCGTGACCGAGGCAACCTTGACCGGCTGCGGCTGGTTCGCGAATGCGCCGCGCCGGCCGCCGCCCGTGCGGCCGGCGTGCGCGCCGCTTGCACCGGCCGCGGCGCCGGCGTGCGCGCCTGCGTCGGCCTTGCGCCACGGATGCCAGCGCACGAGCACGATCGCCGCGACGACGGCGATGGCCAGCGCCAGCCATATCGCCCGGCGGCTGCGCCGCGGTCCGCCGCCCGGTGCGGGAGGCCGGTTTGCAGGGGCAGGTGCGGGAGGCGGGTTGCGGTTGGTGTCCGACTGCTTTTGTATTTCGTCCATCGGTTCGATCAGCTGGCTAGCGAGGTATGGGCAACACTACGGAGTATCGCGAGGCTGCACGACGGTCCACATATCGATACGGCGCGTGGTGCGTGCGGCGCGCCGATCGGCTGGCGCGGCCGAAAAGCGAACGCGATGCGGCGTTTTAAAAAAGCAAGAGGCAAGGCACTGACTCAAGCGGGACAAAGAGCGAGGCAAAGAGCGTAATTCCAGCAGGCGCAAAGCGCGCGGAGCCTGCGGACGCCGGCCGCGCGCATCGGTCGGTGACACCATGGACCGTCCGTGCGCAGCCGCAGCCATACGATAAAGCTTGAGCGTGTAGGCGACGTGTAACACGCGACACACCGGTAACGCCGCGGGTATCGCTGCGGCGCTTCGCATGTCCACCCGGCAGATGTCAATGCAACGATGCGCCGGCGGCGCCTTGCCGCGGGCATGTCCGCGCTTGCAGCAAGCTTGCGCGGACCGGCATGAGCCGCAAGAAGCATGATGCTACGTCCCACCCTGGTAACAGTCCAGCCTGTGTATTTTTCGCAAGGTTACGTAGGTTACAGATTGAAAACGTCAGGCTGGCAGCGAGGGATGGCGGTTCCCGATTGCCCGCGGGCGCGGGCAGCCGCGTGTCTGAAACGCTGTTCCGGATTTTCAACCGGCTGCGGGGTCCGCGCTGCGCTCCGTCAGTTATAGCGTCGGTTAGACGCCGTTTAAGCGTCCGTTTCATTATATCCGGATGACTTTTCCGGGCCCATATTCAGGAGATTTTGCTTGACTTGGTCAGCATAACCATAAAAAATTGGGACTTTATTCCGAAAGCATGATCTCCGGTCATTCCAGCGGCAGCGGGTCTTTCTTGATTTTGTGGCTGTGCCAGCATATGGATGACTTACGGCACGACTAA
Organism: Paraburkholderia sp. SARCC-3016; assembly: GCF_031119615.1. NCBI lineage: Bacteria > Pseudomonadati > Pseudomonadota > Betaproteobacteria > Burkholderiales > Burkholderiaceae > Paraburkholderia > Paraburkholderia sp. SARCC-3016. The sequence goes on from NZ_JAVHZD010000009.1 coordinate 141,116, forward strand.
CATTCGGGGCGTGGTCGGCAACATTAATGGACACAGCCAGGGCGTTTCGGATTCCGTCTCTCAGGTTCTAGCACGGCCCTCGGAATGGCTAGAACTTTTTAAGGCGCCACGGTTACGTGGCGCCTTTTTTTTGGCGCATATTGCAACGTCCTTGTTCAGACTCGCGCCTAAAGATGAATTGATCGCAATAAATATTTGCTTGCGTAAATCATATCCGGGAGTTAAAAATTTCAACGTCGTGATTTCGACAACCGGTGGCCCAATCCGAGATCGGTCGCAATCTGCCAGGTATAGACGCGCGAATAGTGCACGCCGAAACGCGAGCCGATCAGTTCGCGCAATCTTCCATTGGTCCACGCATCGCTTGGAAAGCCGTGCTCTCTCGCGGAGCCGCGCAATGCGTTGGCAATCCATTCGCGCGCCATATCGTCGAGTACTGACGTACGGCCGCCGATACTGATCCGGCGCAATGCGTCGAGACCACCATCGTTGAGAATCGTTTTATAGCGACGCACAGTATAAGTCGATATATGCAGTGCGTCGGCGACGGCATCGATGGTCGCGCCGTCCGTCAACATTTTGCCCGCCAGCATCCTGCGGGCGACGCTCGGAAGATTATCTGTGGTGGAGCGCATTTTTGTCTCGTCCATAGGAAATCCGTTGGGCAGCGCGCGCCGCGCCGCTTACCGGAAACAGCGTCAAGGGGAATTTCCGCTTATCGCGGCACTTCGTGGAAAACGCGACCGGATTAGTCGCGATGCCAGTTTCAATGCGGTAACAAAGAAGCTGTTTCTCAATACTAATAGCGCTTTTTTACATTTCCTGATAGCTACCGTATGAAAAATCATCGTCGGAAAGCCGCAATTTATTTTTCCTTTGAAATGAGGAATTCATTTTGCATAGTGTTTGGAGCGTGGTTATTTTTTCCCGGTGGCTTCATAAGTGACCGCATATAAGGCTGTCCACGTTCGTTAGCCTTTAAGCAATATACAAAAAGACAATCACTCGCAATTGCCGCCTGATCGTTCGAATGCGCCCGGCCCTCGCAGTCGATAAATCTCGTGGATGCAGGTTCAGGATCGAAGTCAATCACCCTGCTAAATAATCGGCGGGCCGATAGGGGAGTTCACGTCTCGCGATAAATTTACTTGTCGGTTTGATTTTTATAGGCTATGGGAATTAATAGCCATGGATGCGGAAACAGGTAAATGGCGAGGCATTAAGGGAGGTGCGAACGCCGGCCGCTCAGCTCGGGTCTGTGCGGCGGCGGCGGCGGCGGCGACATCGAGGCGTCGAGGCATCGGGGTGGCGGTTGCGACGCCGTCGCGACCGCCACCTCCTAACGGGCGTCTCACTGCTTCGCGAGACTCGGTTCTTCCGGTGGCTTCGGAATGGTGTCGCCCCAGCCGCCACCCAACGCGCGAATCAAGGCGACGGTCGATTCCGCCTGGACGCCGCGTAGCTGCACGTCGACGCGGCGTGCGTCGAGCACCGTGCGCTCCGCGTCGATCACATCGAGATAATTGACCGCGCCTTCGTTGTACTGCACGCGCGACAGGTGGGCAGCGCGCGAAGAGGCCGCGACCGCGCGACCCTGTGTCTGCGTCTGGTCTTCGAGGATGCGCAGGTCCGACAGGTTGTCTTCCACCTGCTGGAACGCGACGAGCACCTGCTCGCGATAGTTCGCAACCTGCTCTTCGAACTGCGCGTGGGCGTTCTTCAGGTTGCCCTTGCGCCGTCCGCCGTCGAAGATCGTTTGCGTGAGCGCGGTGCCGGCGGCCGGGCCGGCGAGGAACGCCCAGCTGCTCGCGCGGAACAGGTTGCCGATGGTGGCCGCCTCGAAGCCCGCATTGCCGGTTAGCTCGAGCGACGGGAAGTACGCGGCGCGTGCGATGCCGATGCGCGCGTTCGCTGCCGCCATCGCACGCTCGGCCGCGGCGACATCGGGCCGCCGCTCGAGCAGCGCTGACGGCAGGCCCGGCGGAATGCGGATTTCGACCGGGGACAGCGGGTTGGCCGCCATCGTGAATTCCGAAGGCGTCTTGCCGAGCAGCACGGCGAGGCTGTGCTCGGACGAGGCGCGCAAACGCTGCACGGTCAGCAGGTCGGAGCGCGTGCTTTCGAGTTCGGCCTTCGCGCGCGCGACATCGAGTTCGCTGATTTCGCCGTCGTCGAAGCGGTGTTGAACGAGGCCGAGTGCCTGCACGCGCAGATCGACCGCATTCGCGAGCACCGCCGCTTCGCCGTCGAGTTCGCGCAGCGAGAAGTAGTTTTGCGCCACGTCGGCCTGCAACGCGAGCAGGACCGAGTGCAGCAATGCTTCTGTTTGCTGCGCGTCGGCCTTGGTCGCGTTGTAGTTCGAATCGACGCGTCCGAACAGATCGACCTCGTACGAAGCGCTCGCCTGCGCGCGCCAGATTGTCTGCTCCGGTATATGCGTGCCGTCCGGTTCGAGAAACGATACCGCGGAGATCTGCTGGCGTGTCGGTCCGAAGCCCGCGTTGATGGTCGGGAAAAATCCCGCGCGTGCGACCTCGTTCAAAGCGCGCGCTTCCTTCACGCGCGCGACGGCGGCCTTCAGGTCCTGGTTTGCGTCGTGGGCCTGCTGTTCGAGCGAATCGAGCGTCGGATCGTCGAAGACGGTCCACCACTGTCCTCGCGCGATGGCTTCGGACGGCTGCGCGGTTTTCCAGGTGCCGTCGGTCGGCACCCTGATTGCCGTCTGCGTGAAGTCGGCCGCGGTTTCCTTGTACGCGGGCGCGACCTGCGCATCGGGCACCTGATATTTCGGCGCGAGCGAACAGGCCGTTGCCGCGAACGCGGCGGCGACGAGCGCTGCGAGCAGCGCCGGGCGTTTCAGAGGCGCGCTTTGCCGCGTCGCGCTTTTCGAAGCGGCGCTTTTCAGCGCCCGATTTTCCGGGAGTGTTTTCATTGTCGTACGCCCCTTATTCTTCGTAGACCGATGCGCCGACCTGCACATGCGGATGGTTGCCATGCTTGTCGACGAGATGCTCGTCGCCGGTCAGCTTGCGCAGCACGACGTAGAACACGGGCGTGAGCATGAGCCCGAAGAGGGTCACGCCGAGCATGCCGAAGAACACCGCGATACCCATCGCGCGGCGCATTTCCGCGCCGGCGCCGACCGAAATGACAAGCGGCACCACACCCATGATGAAGGCGATCGACGTCATCAGAATCGGTCGCAGGCGCAGCCGGCAGGCTTCGATCGCCGCGTCGATGATCGAACGTCCGCCCATTTCGAGTTCGCGCGCGAATTCCACGATCAGGATCGCGTTCTTCGCCGAGAGCCCGACCAGCACCATCAGGCCGATCTGCGTGAAGATGTTGTTGTCGCTGCGCATGAGCCACACGCCGAGGAGCGCGGACAGCAGGCTCATCGGCACGATCAGAATCACCGCGAGCGGCAGCGTCAGGCTTTCGTACAGCGCGGCAAGCACGAGGAACACGAGCAGCACGCTGATCGGGAAGATCCATAGCGCCGAGTCGCCGGCGAGAATCTGCTGATAGGTGAGGTCGGTCCATTCGAACTTGATGCCGCGCGGCAGCACTTGCGCGGCGATCCGTTCGGCGGCGGCCTGCGCCTGGTTCGACGAGTAGCCGGGCGCGGGTCCGCCGTTGATGTCCGCGGCGGTGTACGCGTTGTACCGCACGACCATCTCCGGCCCGTAGGTCGGCGTCACCTTCACGACCGACGACAGCGGCACCATCTCGCCCGCGGCGTTACGCGTCTTCAGAAGACCGATGTCGGCGGCCGTCGAGCGGAACGGCGCATCGGCCTGCGCGCGCACCTGGTAGACGCGGCCGAAGCGGTTGAAGTCGTTGATGTACAGCGAGCCGAGATAGATCTGCATCGTGTCGAATACGTCGGTGATCGACACGCCGAGCTGTTTGGCCCGTACACGGTCGAGATCGACGTTCAGCTGCGGCACGTTGATCTGATAGCTCGAGAAGGTCGGTCCCAGTTCCGGCGTTTGCGCGGCCTTCTTCACGAACGCCTGCACTGCATTGTTGAGCGCATCGTAGCCAAGCGCGCCGCGGTCTTCGAGCTGCATCTTGAAGCCGCCGAGCGTACCGAGACCGAGCACCGGCGGCGGCGGGAACACGGCGATAAACGCGCCCTTGATGCCCGCGTATTTCTGGTTCAATGCCGCGGCGATTTCGTTACCCGATTCGCCCTTGCCGCGCGATGCGGACGGATAAAGCTTCGCGAACATGATGCCGGCGCTCGACGAGTTCGTGAAACCGTTCACCGACAGGCCCGGGAACGCGACTGCGTGCTGCACGCCCGGCTGCTTCAGCGCGATCGCGCTCATCTGGCGGATCACGTCTTCCGTGCGGTCGATCGACGCGCCGTTGGGCAATTGTGCGAAGCAGATCACGTAGTCCTTGTCCTGCGCAGGCACGAAGCCGCCGGGGACGATCTTCGCCATCAGCCCTGCGCATACGAGCAGCACCGCGTAGACGCACAGCATCAGCCCGCGGTGGCGGATCACGCCTTTCACGCCTTTGCCGTAGTTCTCGGAACCGCGGTTGAAGACGCGGTTGAAGTGATGGAAAAAGCGCCCGAGCACCTTGTCCATGGCGCGCGTGAGCCAGTCCTTCGGCGCGTGATGGTCTTTCAGCAGCAGAGCCGAAAGGGCGGGCGACAGCGTCAGCGAGTTGAAGGCCGAGATCACGGTCGAGATCGCGATGGTCATCGCGAACTGCTTGTAGAACTGGCCGGTCAGGCCCGACATGAACGCGAGCGGCACGAACACGGCGACGAGCGTACAGGCGATCGCGATAATCGGTCCGCTTACCTCGCGCATCGCCTCGTAAGTGGCCTCGCGCGCGCTGAGCCCGTTACCGATATTGCGCTCGACGTTCTCGACGACGACGATCGCATCGTCGACCACGATACCGATGGCGAGCACCATGCCGAACAGAGAAAGCGCGTTGATCGTGAAGCCGAACGCGAGCATCAGCGAAAACGTGCCGATAATCGACACCGGCACCGCCAGCAGCGGAATGATCGAGGCGCGCCAGGTCTGCAGGAACACGATCACGACAATCACCACCAGCACGATCGCCTCGATCAGCGTGTGGATCACCGCCTTGATACTGTCGCGCACGAATTCGGTCGGGTCGTACGCGATCTTGTAGTCGACGCCTTCCGGCATGTCGGCTTTGAGCTCCTTCATCGTCTTGTAGACGTTCTCGGCGATCGCGAGCGAGTTCGCACCAGGCTGCTGGTTGATGATCATCATCACAGCCTGCTTGTTGTCGAGCATCGCGCGCAGCCCGTACTCCTGCGCATCGAGATCGACACGCGCGACATCGCCGAGGCGCGTGACCGCGCCGTTGGTCCCCGCCTTCAGCACGATCTCGCGGAATTCGTCGGCCGTCGTCAGGCGCCCGCGCGCGTTCACGTTCAGCTGCAGCGGCGCGGTCGACGGCGCGCCGCCGACAATACCGGCTGCGACCTGAATGTTCTGCTCGCGGATCGCGTTGATCACGTCGGTCGCGGTCATGTCGTGCTCGGCGATTTTCTGCGGATCGAGCCAGATACGCATCGCGTAGTCGCCCGAGCCCCACAGCTGCACTTCGCCGACACCGGGAATCCGGCTCAGGCGGTCTTTCACGTTGATCAGCGCGTAATTGCGCAGATAGGTCATGTCATAGCGGCCGTCCGGCGAGATCAGGTTCACACCCATCGTCAGCGTCGGCGAGCTTTTGATGGTCGTGACGCCGAGCCGCTGCACTTCGTCGGGCAGGCGCGGCAGCGCCTGATTGACGCGGTTCTGCACGAGCTGCGTCGCGAGGTCCGGGTCCATGCCGAGCTTGAACGTGACGGTGGTCGTCATGTTGCCGTCGCTATTGGCCTGCGACTGCATGTACAGCATGTTCTCGACGCCGTTGATCTGCTCCTCGATCGGCGACGCGACGGTCTCCGCAATCACCTTCGGGTTCGCGCCCGGGTATTGCGCCTTCACGACCACCGACGGCGGGATCACTTCGGGGTATTCGGCAGTCGGCAGATTCACGAGTGAGATGATGCCGCCGAGCAGAATCAGCATCGAAAGCACGCCCGCGAAGATCGGCCGGTCGATGAAGAATCGGGATATGTTCATGATGGACTTCCGTCGTATTGCTTCGAATGGCTGCGAATCGTTGCTTCAAATCGCCGCTTCAAATCGTTGCTTCAATCGCTGCTTCATGTCGTTCAGGCGGCAGAGCCGCTCGCGCGCGCGGCCGTCGCCATATCGACGTCGTGGACTTTGATGAGGTCGCCGGGACGCGCACGCTGGATGCCGCTCACGACGATCCGGTCGCCTGCTTTCAAGCCGCTCGTCACGACGCGCAGACCTTCGTGCAGTTCGCCCTGGACGATTTCCCGGTACTGCACGTGATTCGTGCTGTCGACGACGAGCACGAATTTCTTCGCCTGGTCGGTGCCGATCGCCGCATCGTCGATCAGGATCGCCGGGTGCCGCTGGCCGCCGCCGACCTGCACGCGCGCATAGAGGCCGGGCACGAGCGAGCCGTCGGCGTTGTCGAGGCGCGCGCGCACGCGGATCGTGCCGGAACTCGTGTCGAGATGGTTGTCGACGAAGTAGATCGAGCCCTGGCGCGAATACGTCGTTTCGTTCGCCAGTTCGATCGATACGGGCACCGGGTGGCCGGCGTCGCGATTCAGATACGCGAGATACGTGTGTTCGTCGACGTCGAACGCCGCATAGATCGGCGAGACCGACACGAGCGTCGACAGCACCGGCGCGTTCGCGCCCGGCGCGACAACGTTGCCGACCGTCAGCAGCGCGCGCGACATGCGGCCCGCGACCGGTGCTTTGATCTGCGTGTAGTCGAGATTGACCTTCGCGGCTTCGAGCGCGGCCTGCGCGGCTTTCACGTTGGCGATCGCTTCGCGCGCGCGGCTTTGCGTTTCGTCGTAATCGCGCTTTGCGATCGCGTTGTCGGGCAGCAGCCGATCGGCGCGCGCGGCGTCCGCGTCGGTATATTTCTCCCGCGCCAACGCCATGGCAAGCTGCGCGGCCGCGCGATCGACTTCGGCCTGATACGGGCGCGGGTCGATCGTGAAGAGCGGGTCGCCTTTCTTGACGAGCGCGCCGTCCCTGAAGTGCACCGCCACGATCGTGCCTGGCACGAGCGGCTTGATTTCGACGGCGTCGATCGCTTCGAGCCGGCCGGAATAATCCTGATAGTCGACGATCGGACGCGAAATCACAGTCGCGACATCGACTTCGACCGCGGGCGGTGCCGCCTGGTCGGCCGCCGCGGCCTGACTTACGGGACTTGCGTCGTTGCGCCACGCGGCGAGTGCGCCCGCCCCGCCGATCACAATGAGTGCGCCAAACACCCAGACCACGCGTTTTGAGTTTTTCAGCATATTGGTATCCCGACCGAATCAAGTTGATGCTTTAAAGCGAAGGCGGATTCGATGGGCGAATGAGCGCGGCGCGGCCATGCAAGCATGGCTGCCTGACTGATTCGCACGACCGGGGTTGTCCGCCGCGACAAGAAGACTGTGTAGAGGCCGCGCACACGCAGTCCACACGAAGCACATAACACCCGAGCGGCCGATTAATGCCGAACTGGATCAGGTGAATTTCTTAAAAAACGATGAGTTGCAACCGCGCAGAGAATTGACTTCGGCCATGCGCGCAGCGATTGAAAGGGCGGCGACATGGCTTTACGAAGTCGCCGTGATTGTCGCTGCAAGCATGCTGTCGGATAAACGCTGGAGCCTGGAGGAAACTATTGTGCTAAACGGCTTCATGTTTAATCTTTTGCACGGAATAAGCGGGCGTCTTCAGGTGTCGCGCCGCGCCGTGCGCGTGGCTACATGACTTCGTCTTCCGGTTGCTGCGCGTTCGATGGAGGAGGCGAGCGCAAACCATGTTCGTCCGCCAGCGCGCCGATCGAGCGGCGGGCACGCGCAAGCCGGCTCATCACCGTGCCGATCGGCACATCGAGGGCCACGGCCGCTTCCTGATAGGTCAATCCTTCGACTGCGACGAGCAGTAGCGTGTTGCGCTGTGCTTCGGGCAAGCGCGCCACCACCTCGATGATCTGCCGGTTCATTACATCGGTTTCGGGCGTTCGTGCATCCGGGTCGGCGACCACTTCGAGCAGCGCGTCGTCCCATGCGACATTCGTGCGGCCCCGGATGCTGCGCGCGCGTACCTCGTTGAGCCAGATCGAATGCGCGATCGCAAAGACCCAGCTAAGCGGCGACGTCTCGACTCGCAACTGATGCTGCCGTTCGAGCGCGCGCACACAGGTGTGCTGAACGAGGTCTTCGGCGTCGTGACGGTTACCCGCGATCCGTAATGCAAATGCCCACAGTCGCGGCAGCAGGTCGGGGAGCAAGGAGGCTAAGTCGGGGCCGGTCATCGGCGGTGATTCCTGATCGATGCTCACGGCGCATGTGCCGTCGAGCGAACCGCGCACCGAATACGGTTCGGGCGAGTTATTTTGACATTCGTGTCAACATTGTCAACGATGTCGACTATCGCGTAACGCGAACGGTCTTTTGCATGGCGCAGCGGTAATCTTCCCTTCACATTGGCCCGCGGCTCGTGGTTTCGCTATCATGTGGCCGTGCCGTCGTCGCCCGGGAGCCGTTTTGCAGCCACCGCGTCTTGCACTTTCCGCCCATTCCGATCGAAATCTCTTTCTCACTCTTTACGCGGTGATGGCCGTGGGCCTGATCGTCGCTGCCGCGCTGTTTATCTACGAGGCGCGCAAGATCGTCGACGACGGTTTGCGCGACGAGGAGGCGTTTGCGGTGCTCGGCACGGCGAACCGGGTGCTGCACGACCTCGAAAACGCCGAGACGGGCCAGCGCGGGTATCTGCTGACCGGCGACGAGCGTTACCTCGCGACGTACCGCAGCGGCATCGAGGATCTCGACGATACGGTCCTGCGCCTTCAACGCGTTGTAACGAACGACGAAAAATCCGTCGAAACCGTGCGCCGTATCGAGCATGCGAAGACGCTGAAAGTGAGCGAGCTGGCCCGCACGGTCGAACTTGCGCATTCGGGCAATCGCGACGCGGCGATCGCGCTCGTGCAGACGAACGAAGGCGAGCGCTACATGGCCACGCTGCGTAACGAACTCGGCGATCTGTTCGGCGATTGGCGCGCGCGGCGTGCCGCCGCGGTGCGCGATGCGCACGACCGGCTGTGGTACGGCGCGCTCGCGCTCGCGGTGCTGGCCGTGCTGATCTGCGGTCTGCTGGTCTATACGCTGTTCGTGCAGAGACGGGCGTTCGGCAAGATGAGCGAGCATTCGGCGGCGCTCGATCGTGCCGCCGCGCACGATCCGCTGACCGGCCTGCCAAACCGCCGCAGGCTGCTCGCGGCGCTCGACGAACTGGCGCAAAGCCGTGCGGAGGCGCCGGATGCGGAGCGGCTCGCGCTGCTGTACCTCGATATCGACGGTTTCAAAGGTGTCAACGATGCGCTTGGCCACAGCGCCGGCGACTCGCTGCTGCGCCGGCTCGGCGAAGCGCTGCGCACGGCGACGCGCGCGCAGGACATGCTTGCGCGCGTCGGCGGCGACGAATTCGTGATGGTCGTGCCCGCGTATGGCGACGACGCGCAGCTACGCGACCTGGCGGGACGGCTTATCGAGCGCGTGCGGGAGATCGGCCGGCGCGACTACGGCGGGCGCTTTCCGCTTGGCGTGAGCGTCGGCATCGCAACGTGGCCCGATCGTGTCGATACCGTCGAGCAACTGCTCGACGTGGCCGATGCTGCGATGTATACGGCAAAGCAGGCCGGCCGATCGACCTATCGTTTCGGCGCGCGGCCAGGCCGTCAGCGGGGCAATGTGGTGACGTTGCCGCGTTGAGGCGGCGCTGCGGGCGCGGATTTTGAGCCTATCGTCCGCGTGTTCGCCGCTTGTTTCCCGCTTGTTTCCCGCTTGTTTCCCGCTTGTTTCCCGCTTGTCCCGTTCCAACGCGTTCTATCCCGTTCGTCGTCGGTCGCGGGTCCGCTCACTTTGACGCGAACCCGATCGTCGCGAGCCCGGCAATCGTCGCGATCACCGACGCGCCCACGTGAATCGCGATTTCCGCCGCTGCCCAGCCGAATCGGCCTTCCTGCAGCCGCTGCGTGACTTCGGCCGAGAACGTCGAAAACGTCGACAGGCCGCCCATCAGTCCGGTGATGATAAAGAGGCGCCATTCGGGGGCGAGACTCGGGTTGCGCACGAAAAACGCGACGGCGACGCCGATGATGTAACCGGCGATCAGGTTGGCCGCCAATGTGCCCATCGGCAGCGGGGGAAACACGCCATTGAGGCGGATCGCGAGAAACCAGCGGAACAGCGAACCCAGCGCGCCGCCGATGCCGACGGCAAGAATCGATAGATACATGGAAAGGCCTGGAAAGTCGGAAACGTCGACGAACCCGGCTGACTGGCGGTGCACTGCGATCAACCGCGGCCCGATTTCAACCCGGTTGCAGCTTGCTTGCAGTTGAGCCGCCGATAAACCGCGGGCGTGATGACACCGCGTCCGCGGTCAGCCGGACGAAGCAGGCATCATCAGCCACAAGGGCGGTTAAGGGAGAATGCCATCTCCGGTGCGCAAGTCTATCACTGTCGTTCGCGAAACGGGGCGCGATGGGCAGGTCTGCGGCGCCGCCACGATCAGACGACGGTCTCGCGTTCGGGCGTCGACGAAATGCGATGAATCGTGAGGTCCGCGCCGTCGAACTCTTCTTCCTGTTCGAGACGCAGGCCGACCGTCGCACGAATCGCGCCGTACACGATCGCGCCGCCCGCGGACGCAATCGCGATTCCGCCGAGCGTGCCGATCAGCTGCGCGGCGAACGACACGCCGCCTAGGCCGCCCAATGCGCGCAGCCCGAAGATCCCCGCCGCAATGCCGCCCCATGCGCCACACAAGCCGTGCAGCGGCCACACGCCGAGCACGTCGTCGATGCGCCAGCGGTTCTGCACGCAGGTGAACATATAGACGAAGAGCGCTCCGGCGAGCGCGCCGGTCACGAGCGCGCCGAGCGGATGCATGATGTCGGAGCCCGCGCAGACGGCGACGAGTCCCGCCAGCGGTCCGTTGTAGGTGAAGCCCGGATCGTTGCGGCCCGCGATCCACGCGGTCAGCGTGCCGCCGACCATCGCCATCAGCGAGTTGACCGCGACGAGGCCGCTGATCCTGTCGATGGTTTGCGCGCTCATGACGTTAAAGCCGAACCAGCCGACCGCTAGCACCCAGGCGCCGAGTGCGAGAAACGGAATGTTCGACGGCGGATGCGCGGCAATGCGGCCGTCGCGATGGTAGCGGCCGTGCCGAGCGCCAAGCAGCATGACGGCGGGCAATGCGATCCAGCCGCCGAACGCGTGCACGACGACCGAGCCGGCGAAGTCGTGAAACGGCGCGCCGAACACGGCGGCGAGCCAGTCCTGGATGCCGAAGCGTCCATTCCAGGCGATGCCTTCGAAAAACGGATAGACGAAGCCGACGAGCACGAAAGTCGCGAACAGCTGCGGATTGAATTTCGACCGCTCGGCGATGCCGCCCGACACGATCGCGGGAATCGCAGCCGCGAACGTCAGCAGGAAAAAGAACCGCACGAGCGCATAGCCGTTATGCGCGGCGAGCACCTGGGCGCCATCGAAGAACTGAACGCCATACGCGATCGTATAGCCAATGAAGAAATACGCGATCGTCGAGACTGCGAAGTCGACGAGAATCTTCACGAGCGCGTTGACCTGGTTTTTCTTCCGGACGGTGCCGAGTTCGAGAAACGCGAAACCCGCATGCATCGCGAGCACCATCGCGGCACCCAGCAGCAGAAAGAGCGTGTCGGTGCCGGTTTTGAGGTTTTCCATTTGGCGTTGAAATCGTCGTTGCGCAAAAAGCGCGCATTGAACGCAAAAAATGGGCCAATCTGGTTCCTAGATGCGTATTATCGGTGCAAGTACGCACTGAAACAGAGAGGGTCCGCGCGATCACGGCGAGGGCACTGCGCGTCGTGCGCCGCGATAGATCGCCTGAAGGCACTATAACGGTGCTATTGCCCAAACATCGGGCGTCGCGATGCGCTATTCGAGGGCGCATTCTTCCGGTTCGATTACTGCGCATATCCGATGACGATATCGCGCGATTTTTGTCAGGCCACTCAAACAACGACATAATGTCCGTCCCGTGTGCGCCGCCCGGCGACGCCTTCGAATCTTGCCTGCGCTTCAATGAGACTGACCACCAAAGGGCTGTTGCTGATCGCGATTCCGGCCGTCATCGAGCTGGCGTTGCTGTCCGGCATCGTCAAGGCGCAGGCGGACACACGCGAAGCGGAGCGCTGGAGTCTGCACAGCGAAGACGTGTTGCACCAGACCACCGCGATTCTCGAACCGGTGCTGCTCGATTCGCTGCGCTTGCGCGGCGCGGTGGTTGCCGGCGCGCGCGAGGCCGGCACGCCGGACGCGCTGTGGGTCGAGATCGACCGGCGCATCGACCGGCTCGCCGAGACCGTCTCGAACGACCCGGTGCAGGTCGAGCGCGCGGTGCAGATGCGCCAGTCGGTGCAGGCATACCGTCAATGGTCGAGCCGTGTGCAGGACCTGATGCGCGCCGGCCGGCGGCGCGATGTGATAGAGCGCTTTCGCGATCTGGCGAACGCCGACGCCGTCGATAATTTCCGCCTGCAGGTCACCGCCTTTCAAACCGAAGAACGGCGGCTCGATGCGTTGCGCACGAGCGTGGCCGCCGCGGCGCGCGCCCGTCAGCAGGTGCTGATCGTCGCGGCCGTGCTCGGCTCGCTCGCGTTCGTGGCGACCGCTTGCTGGCTGTTTACGCGCGGCGTAGGCGGCCGGCTCGATCTGCTGTCCGATAACGCGATCCGGCTTGCGAGCAACGAGCCGCTTGCGCCGCTCGATACCGGCAGCGACGAGATCGCGCGCCTCGATCGCACGCTCCATGAAACGAGCCGGCGTCTGCTCGAAGCGGAACGGTTGCAGGCGCGCTTCCAGTTCGATCTCGCGCGGCGCGCGGGCGAGCTTGCGCGCACGAATGAAACGCTGCGCCAGCAGACCCAGGAAAACGAGACGTTCATCTATAGCGTGTCGCACGATCTGCGCGCGCCGCTCGTGAATTTGCAAGGCTTTTCGAAGGAATTGCTGCATGCCTGCGACGACCTGCGCAAGGCGGTGCGTCAGTCGTCGTTGCCGGACGCGCAGCGCGAGCATATCGAGCAGCTCATCGATGGCGATATCAGCGAAGCGCTGCATTTTCTGCAAACCGCGGTGCTGCGCGCGTCGCACATCATCGATGCGTTGCTCCGGCTGTCGCGCGTCGGGCGCGTCGAGTACCGGCGGCAGCAGGTCGATGTGCGCGACATCGTGCAGCGGGTCATCGACGCGATGCAGGTATCGATTCGCGCGCGGCGCGCACGCGTCGTCGTGCATACGCTGCCGCGCGTCTGGGGCGATGCGACCGCGCTCGAACAGGTGTTCGCGAATCTGATCGGCAATGCGGTCAACTATCTGCATCCGGAGCGCGACGGCATCGTCGAGATCGGCACCGCGCCGGCTCCCCCGGGCGTCCAGTCGTTACGCATTTTCTATGTGAAGGACAACGGGCTCGGTATTCCGGAGGTCGCGCTGCCGCGTCTTTTCAATGCGTTTCAGCGCTTGCACGGCGATATCGCCACCGGCGAAGGCATCGGCCTCGCGATGGTGCGCCGCGTCGTCGAGCGGCACGGCGGGCGTGTATGGGCCGAATCGATGGAGGGGGTGGGCACGACGTTCTATCTGTCGCTGCCCGATTCCGCTTCGCGTTTGCCGCAGGAAGACGAAGTAACCACCGAGGAGGCGGGTGCGACGCAAGACCTCGGCTTTGCGATCTGGCCGCTCAGCACGAGGTAAAGAGGCGGCGTGTCCTGAGAAGCTTGAGACCGCGGATCAGCCAGTAGGAGCCGCACGCGCACAGTGCCGCGGCAAAGATCAGCCATGCAAGCGGCGCCGCACTGCTGGCGCGGTGCGCGCACGCTAGCGCAAGACCGTGGACGACGATCAGCGCCGCGCTCCACGCCGCCAGCACCGCTTGCGCAATGAGGCGCGTCCCGGCACGGCGCCGCGCGCGATTCTCAATCGACCAGTCCGCGCGGGGCCGCAGGCAAACACACGCAACCGCAGTCCATGCGACGGCGAGAATGACGATCCAGTTGGTCAGGTCCATCACGAGGCTCTCAAAAGTCAGCCGCCGACTGTAGAGATGCCTTTGCCTTCAGACCATCGGATTAGTCTCAATCGCGCGCGGTTGCGCGCAATTGCCGCACACTGGCGTGCGCTTGATTCCGCGCTTGATTCCGCGCTCGCACCGCACGCTTCTGCGGTGCGTTCCGCATGGCGCTCAGAGTTCGATGCGTGTCCCGAGCACGACGAGAAACTGGCGCAGCCATTCCGGATGTGCGGGCCATGCGGGCGCGGTAACGAACTGACCATCGGTATGCGCGGCGTCGATCGCGATGTCGGCATATTCGCCGCCGGCCAGTGCGACCTCGGGCGCGCAGGCGGGATACGCGGAAATACGCTTGCCGCGAATCACGTCGGCGGCGGCAAGCAGCTGTGCCGCATGACAGATCGCCGCGATCGGCTTGCCATTCGACGCGAAATGGCGCACGACGTCGAGCACCTTCCGATTGAGTCGCAAGTATTCGGGTGCACGCCCGCCGGCGATTGCCAGTGCGTCATAGTTCGCGAGTTCGATTTCGTCGAACGTGGCATTCAGCGTGAACTGATGGCCCGGCTTCTCGCTGTAAGTCTGATCGCCTTCGAAGTCGTGAATCGCGGTCTTCACGCGTTCGCCCGCGCGTTTGCCGGGACACACCGCATCGACGCGATGGCCGACTGCCCGAAGTGCCTGAAAGGGCACCATCGTTTCATAATCTTCGGCGAAATCGCCGGTCAGAAAGAGAATGTTTTTTGCCGCCATCGAATGCCTCCGTTGAGGATGGAACACGTTGGTCGCTGACGAGTCTACTCCATCGAACTCGACGCAGGCGCGACAGAAACGCGAATGGTGAAGCAATGGCAATCAATCATATTGAATGGCGTACTTTGCGAGCCGGTGACACGCCCGTGCTTGCCGACCTGTTTCGCGACGCGGTGATGCAGCTTGCCGCGTCGCATTACGATGAAGCGGGCCGCGCCGCGTGGGCGGCATCGGCCGACGATCTCGATGTGTTCGGTGCACGTCTTGCGCAGGGCCTGACGCTCGTCGCCGTATCGAGCGATACGATCGCGGCGTTCGGACAATTGCATCCGGCAAACCATGTATCGATGCTTTACACGGCGCCTGCGTTCGCAGGGCAGGGCATCGCATGGACGCTGCTCGCGCGTTTCGAGGCGGTGGCGCGCGCGGCGGGCACGCCCGTGCTGACCGCCCATGCAAGCGCGAGCGCGAAGCGCAGCTTCGAACGCGCGGGGTTTCACGTGCTCGCGGAGGAAGACCTCGATCGCAACGGCGTATCATTGAAGCGTTTTCGCATGCAGAAGCCGCTTGTCGCGGCTCACATTCCTCAATGATCCCGTTCTCACGACATCCGCTCGCTCGCTGTACCGTATTCGCCGCCATGCTGCTCGCAGGTCTTGCCGCATGCCAGAAAAACGACGCGTCGGCTGGCCAGACGGGCAACAGCACGCTGAACAACGTCGCGCAGCAGGCGGGGCAGAAACTCGATCAGGCGGCGAGCTATGTCGGCCAGCAAACCGACGCGGCGCGTGCGGCGCTGCAGGGAAACGTCGCCACGGCGGCCTCCGATGCATCGAATCCGGCTGCAACCATCAAAATCGACCCGAGCCAGCTTGCGTCGACTGCGCAAGCCAATCTGCATGATGCGGCAAGCGCAACCAATGCGGCACTCGCGAAAGCAGCGAGCACCGCGGGCGTGGGGCTGGAAACCGCGGGGCGCAAACTGCAGCAATGGTCGAACGAGAATGCGGGCAGCAACGCGGCTGCGGCATCGTCGGGCGATACGAGCGATGCGCAAAAGCAGATGGATAAATAGCGTTGCGTGAAATGCCGAAGCGCCAGGACATCTTTGGTGCCGACGCCACGTGCAGTGCCAAAGCATTAGAACAGAAATGCCGCATTGTTCACGGTTCGTACTGGCGGCGCTTTTCGATTTGTCTGTAGATGCTGCAGTGCAGAACGCGTATCGCGCATCTGCGCAAGCGTTCTAACATTCCGTTACGCATCCTTGTGCCCGTTGGCGGCTTGTCGGGCGCAACTGCGGCTAAACTTGGCCGTCTGCCGTTTAGCTCATCCGACCGTCATGAAGTCATGTCCGCCGCGACGCGAATGTCGAGCGGCGCCGAATGCCGGCGGGCATCCGGCGCAGCCTGCATTGTCTGGCGCCGTTTCCGCGCTTGCGATCTTTTCGTTCTGCTGTGCGCTCGCCTGTCTGCTGCTGATGCCGCGTGCCGCGCATGCAGCAGGCGGTCCTGTGCTGCCCGCGCTGCAAAGCCTCATCAATAGCGCAACTGCGGCGCCCGCGTCCGCGGCGTCGGCTGCCACGGCCGCATCCGCGCCGTCGCCCGCGAGCCAGGCCGAACTCAATCATTCGCTCGACAGCGTCATCACCACGCTCGACAACGATCGTCAGCGCACCGCACTCGTCGCACAACTGAAGAAACTGCGCGATGCGACGCAAACCGTTGGGCCGGTCGCGCCTGCGCAGCCCGGCCCGGGTCTGCTCGGCGCCATCGCTTCGGGTATCGCGTCGGTCGAGGCGGACGTCAATCGCGGGCGTACGCCGATCAGCTACTGGTCGGGACGTTTGAATGCGGCGGGCAACGAGCTCTACACCATCGTGTCGAGCCAGGGCCGCGAAAAATTCGGCCGCATTCTGCTCGATATGTTTGCGATGCTCGCGGGTTGGGGCGCATGCGCGGCCGCGCTGATCTACGTGCAGCGCAAGCTGCATGCGCGCTATGGCATCGTCGTCAGGCTCAACGCGAATCCGACGACGCGCGAACTGCTGATCTTCGCATTGCGCCGTGTCGGTCCGTGGATCGTGGCGTTCGTCGCCGCCTTGATGTTCGCGCGCTCGATGCCCGATGCGCTGGGCCGCACGCTGGCGATGGTGATCGCCTACGCGATCGTCGCGGGCGCCGTGTTTTCCGCGATCTGCCTGATCATGTTTTCGCTGTTCGGCTCGGGACATCGGCGCGCGGCCGTGCAGTTGCTGATCGAACATGCACGCCGGATGCTGTTTGCGATCGGTATCTGCAGCGCGCTCGGCGACGCGGCCACGAACTACGAGGTTGCGCATCAGCTTGGCACCAATCTCGCCGCATTGATCTCAACCGTGTCGAACATGACGGCCGCCGCGTTGACCGCGTACTTCGCGCTCGCGTTTCGCCGGCCGGTCGCGCATCTGATCTGCAACCGCTCGTACGAGCAACGCCATGGCCACAAGGTTGCGACCGATGCATTCGACGTGCTCGGTTCGCTATGGCATCTGCCGATGCTCGTGCTCGCGATCGCCTCGGTGGTCGCGACGATCGGCGGTATGGGCAGCGGCGAAAACGTGCTGCAGATTTCGGTGATCACGGCGCTGCTGCTCGTGCTCGCGTTTTTCCTGTCGGCCATCGTCATCCGTATCACGCGGCCGCAAAGCGCGCGCCGTCGCCGGCGTTCGCCGTATGTGACGCGGCTCACGCGTTTCGCGGGCACGCTGCTGATGCTGGTGATCTGGCTTGCGTACTTCGAGCTCGCGGCGCGGCTGTGGGATATCTCGCTCGCGCGCGTCATCGAGGAAAGCGTGACCGCGCGCGGCATCGCCCATGCAATGACGGCGATCGTCGCCACGCTGTTCCTGTCGTGGCTCGTGTGGATTCTCGTCGACACCGCGATTCTCGAGGCCCTCAATCCGGCCAATCCGCGCAACAAGTCGCACAACCCGAGTATGCGCGCACGCACGATGTTGCCACTGTTGCGTAACGTGCTGTTCGTGCTGATCCTGACGGTTGCCGGCATCGTCACCGCGGCCAATCTCGGCATCAACGTGACGCCGCTGCTTGCCGGTGCGGGCGTGATCGGTCTCGCGATCGGCTTCGGCGCGCAGTCGCTGGTCGCGGATCTGATCACGGGGCTTTTCATCATCCTCGAAGACACGATTTCGGTCGGCGACTGGATCGACGTCGACGGCGGGCATGCGGGCACGGTCGAGTACCTGTCGATCCGCACCGTGCGGCTGCGTGACGGGCAGGGCGCGATCCACGCGATTCCGTTCTCGCAGATCAAGATCGTGAAAAACCTCTCGCGCGACTTTGCGTATGCGGTGTTCGAAGTGCGCGTGCCGTTTTCGGCCGACGTCGATGAGGTGACGCAGTTGATCCGCGCGGTCGGCGCCGACCTGATGGCCGACTTCCGCTATCGGCGCGAGATGCTCGGGCCGGTCGAAGTGTGGGGACTCGACCGGTTCGATCCGAACTGGATGGTCGTCAAAGGACAGATCAAGACGCGGCCGCTGCAGCAATGGAGCGTCGCGCGCGCGTTCAATCTGCGGCTCAAGCGCATGATGGATCAGGCGGGTATCGAGATTCCGGTGCCGCAGATGCGCATTTTCACCGGTGCCCAGGATCAGCAGGGCGAACCGTTCTTCGATAACGCTGCGACGTCGCCGCGCGACGCCGCCGTCGTCGACGAGGCCGATCATGAAGCGCTGCGTGCGGCGCACGAGACCGATGGCGGCCCAGCGCCGCGCGCATCGCGTGCGAATGCGCCAGGCGTTGCCGACATGACGCCGGCATTCGCTGCAACGGGCGCGGGCCAGGCCAGTGCGGCGTTGGCCACTGCGCCGGCGCGCGACGTATCGCACGAGCCGCGTCCGGCGCCGCCCTCGACGGGACAGACTGCATCGGTGCCGCCGCAGATTCCGACGGCGGGCGAAGCGGGGAAGAGTTAGAAAAGCTCAGGCACGCATTGCAGGCTGCACGCGTTCTGGCGTGTGCGCCACGGAGCGAACCACGTCATTCACCCGAGTCGCGAACTCGGCTTCGGGCACGCCATATACATGCACGGAGATCGCGGGCGCGTCGCTCGCGTTGCCGAGCCGATGGATAGCGCTGCGGCCCGCGCGCGCGTACGAGACCGCGCCGCGGTCGCGCGCCTGCGTGCGAACCGGTATGGCGTAATCTTCTTCTTCGTTCCAGTCATAGAGTGCTTCGCTGAGCGTGCCTTCGAGCACGACGTAGCCGCACCACGTGTGGTGCGCATGCACGGGGCTCATCTGACCCGGCATCCACACCAGAGAGGCGATCGCGTAGCGGCCGAGCGGATCTGCGGCGAGCAGATGGCGTTGATACTTTTCCGCCGCGCCTTCGCGTTGCGCGGACGTCAGCAGATGCGGCTCAGCGGCGGCTTCGACGAGCGCTGTGCGCACCGCGCGTGCGAAGCGGGCATCGCGCGCCAGGTCGACTGTGTCGCGACACAGATCGAGTGCGGCATCAAGCACCGCGCGCAGCCTTTCGATGGCGTTCGCGGGGCGCGCAACGGTGTCGCCGGGCAGCGCCAATCGGGTCGCCGCGGCGGTGTGACGCGCGGCCTGCTTGCCATGACGATCGACGTTGAGCGGCTGGTTTGAGTGGCTCATGGGAGGCTCCGGTGACTGCTGGTTCTGATGTGATCGGACAGCCACATTTATACCGGTTTGCGCGGAGAAAGAGTTTTCATATAATTTCCCCGGATCGTCGTCGGGTAGAAGATTTTTCTATCTGTAAGCCAAAATTAAAACCAGCGCTAACCCATGGATATCATTGATAGAAAACTGCTCGAGTTGCTGCAGGAGGACGCGACCATGCCGATCGCCGAACTGGCGCAGCGCGTGAACCTGTCGCAGACGCCGTGCTGGAAGCGCGTGCAACGGCTCAAGGAAGCGGGCGTGATTCGCGCGCAGGTCGCGCTGTGCGATCCGCGCAAGCTTGGTGTCGGGACGACGGTATTCGTCGCGGTGCGCACGAATCAGCACACCGAGGAATGGGCGCAGACGTTCACGCGTACGGTGCGGGAGATTCCCGAAGTAGTCGAGGTGTACCGCATGAGCGGCGAAACCGACTATCTGCTGCGTGTGGTCGTCTCCGATATCGACGACTACGACCGCGTGTACAAGCAACTGATCCGATCGGTGCCGCTATATGACGTGAGTTCGAGTTTTGCGATGGAGCAGATCAAGTATTCGACGGCATTGCCGGTGAGACCGCAGGTTACGGCGTCGAATGGTTGATGCCGCGTTCAACGAGTGCTTTAAGGCGGTGTCGATGTCGGCGCTGGCGCATCCAGCTGGCTGCATCCGGTTGGCTGAATTCGCGCCCGCGCTGCAAGGCACCCGCAAGGCGCGGCGGCGTAGAATGCCCGCTTTGTCGATCAACCGCACGCAGGGCATTAGATGAACGAACCGCGCAAGAAGAACCCGACCACCCGTGTTGCCGTGCTGATCGTCGTCGTGGTGGGACTGGTGATAGCGACCGTGCTGTACAACGCGATCACCGAGAAGCGTGAGTTCGAGCGCGAGAACCCACCCGATGCGACATCGAATGCTGCCTCGAGTGCGGCCGAAGCGGGCGCTTCCGCCGCGACGGCGGCTTCGGGTAGTGCGGCACAGTGACGCAGCAGCACTCCCGATCGAGTTGCGCGTAAGCAGGTTTCGAATCAATTCTCCGGCAGGCGGATCACGCTCGCATCCTTGCGGATCAGAAACGATGCCGCGAGCATCTGCTTGCACTGGTGCGCGAGCAGTTTCAGTTCACTGACCGCTTCGGCCTTGCCCGCACTGTCGGGCGCCTTTTCCGCTTCGATCACCATCGAGTCGAGTTCGCGCGTCAACTGCCTGACGACGTCGGTCTGATCGGTGGGCGGCGCGTTGCCTGCTTCCGCCTGTTCGAGATTTTCCCGCACGACGCTCAACGCGCGCTGCAGCGGCTGCTGAGACTTCCGGTCGACCTGGATGATGGTGCGCAACAGCGGCGCCGCGGCCGAGATTTCCGACGCCAGCACATGGCTGCGTACGAGCAGGTTGTTCAACTCGGGCACGAACTTCTGCGCGGACTTCGGCTCGAGCATCATGCGCTGGAATGCCTGGCCGAGGTTGGCGAAGGCGACATGCACGTTCTTGCGCGCAAGACGGTAGCGATAGTCGCGATCGAGCGCGCTGGCCGCGGCGGAGGCGCCCGATGCAGGCGCTGCGCCGCGCGCGTTCGAAGCGGACGCCGAGGCTGAACCCGGGGCAGACGTGGGAGCGGGCGGCGGCGCATCGTCCGCGGGAATGGCATTGGCGGTCGCGGCCGCGAGTGTCGCGGTCAGTTCGTCCTTCCGGTCGATCTGGTTCTGCGGTTCGACACGGTTCGCGTCCAGTGCGGCGTGCGGCTCGCTGCCGCTGGCCGTCCGCGCCGCGGCGCCGACGGCGACCTCGACGCGAGCGTCCTGACGCGCGACAGCGGCGCCCGGTGCGCGCGCACCGGCTTCGGTTACCACGGCCGGCGCGACTGCGAGCGCGGGTTTGCCGCTCCACCACCAACTTGCCTCGAGATACTGGCGCGTCGCCGCGATCATGCTGTTGACGAGCTTGCCCATCAGCCGGTATTCCCAGTACGGGAACAGGTGGCTCGCAGCGATGGCGATCGCGCAGCCGACGACGGTGTCGATCGCCCGCTCGCCGATGATTCGCATGCTGCCCGGTGCGAGCAGATGGAACATCAGCAGCACGTACGAAGACGTAAACACGACACTCGCTGCATAGTTGAAGAGCAGCAGGCTGTAGCTCATCACCATCGATGCGAACATCACGATGAGCAAGATATGCGGCTCCTTCACGAACATCATCAGCGCGATACTCGCCGCGCAGCCGATCGCTGTTCCGACGATACGCTGCCCGTTGCGCTGCTTGGTTAGCGAATAGCCGGGCTTGAGGATGATGATGACCGTCATCACGATCCAGTATGCGTTGGTGAGCGGCAGTAGCCGCCCGAGCCAGAAGCCGACCGCGACGGCGATCGTCACGCGCAGCGCGTGGCGAAAGCTCGGCGATGCCATCGTGAGGTTCGAGAATATCTGCCGAAAGGGCACGCGCCGGCTCGAGACGAATCGGGCGAGCGCCTGGTCGATTCTGAGTTCGGTTTCGGTCGATGACGTTTCGTTCGCGAGACTGCGACGCATCCTGTCGATGAGCCGCGTCGCGCTCCACAGGCGTCTGAACGAGGCGGACACTGCCGCATAGGCTTCCGGGTTTTTGGCCGGCAGGCCATGTTTGCGCAATTGATCGAGCTCGAATTCGATCGCACGCAGTTCCGCTTTCATATTGATGCGCCCGCGCGGCGGGCGGTCCTGCAGTACGGCGAGGCCGATATCCTCGAGATCGGCCGCCGCCTT
Source organism: Paraburkholderia sp. SARCC-3016 (assembly GCF_031119615.1). NCBI lineage: Bacteria > Pseudomonadati > Pseudomonadota > Betaproteobacteria > Burkholderiales > Burkholderiaceae > Paraburkholderia > Paraburkholderia sp. SARCC-3016. Next base: position 163,537 of record NZ_JAVHZD010000009.1, read on the forward strand.
GCGAATCAGATCGCGGTAGAAAACGAGCACGTCCGAGCCGCCGAAGGTCGTGCGCACAAGCGGATAGTCGGTATGCGCGCCGACAAAGAGTTCATGCAGATCGACAGTGTTGATGAACAGGTTGAAGAGCGTGACGCGCGCCGGTTCGAGATGGCCGCTTTTTAATTTCGACAGGTTGCGCAGCACGATGTCGCGCGCGGCATCCTGGCGCTCGACCGCCGCGATCTGCTTCGCGACGAGATTGCGGTAGCACTCGTCGACGTCGTTGTCGAGATCGTAGAAGTCGGCGCGCGCGAGCAGATAGTCCGCGCATGCGAACACGCTTTCGGCCAGCGCCTGCTGTTCGATCCGATGCACCATCCAGCGGCTCACGAGCGTCGACCAGTAGGTGTACCAGAGGCCGCCGAGCAGGATCCACGATGCATTGATGAGCGCCTGCAGCGGCGTGAAATGCTCTTCGAGCGTCATCGTCATCATGAACAGCGTGGCGAAGCTGATCTGCGGCCAGCGGTTGCCGTACACGACGATCAGCGACAGCACGAACGTGAGCGGCACGACGGTGCACCATAGCGCGAGTGCGTTGACGGTGGCGAGGCCCGTTGCGAGCGCCGACAGAAAGCCGATGACGCTGCACGCGAGCATTTCGTTGTGCTTGTACTTGAGCGGGCCCGGCATATCGACCGCACATGCGCCGAGCGCGCCGGTCGCGATCGTGAATCCGAGCTCGCGATCGTGAAATACCGTCAAACACAACACGGCCGGCAAAGACACACCGACCGCGATGCGCAGGCCGCCGTAAAAATACTGGCTGTATAGAAATTTCTTGATCTCGACCGAATAGCGCATCGAATTGACCGGGCCGCTTGCGTAGTAAACGTTGGGATGAAGCGTGGCAAAAACTGCAGGCGAGTCTAACTGATTTTGTCTGCGTTCTGACCTCGTCCGTTCGGCCAGGTTTCAGCGGTCGCGATGTGTTTGCTATGCTGTGGCCGATCATGACCTATCGTTACGACATTCCGCCCGGTGAGATCGAGTTGACGGCGGTGCGCGCGCAAGGCGCGGGTGGCCAGAACGTCAACAAGGTGTCGAGCGCGATTCATCTGCGCTTCGACGTGCGCGCTTCGTCTTTGCCCGAGGTGCTGAAGATGCGCCTGCTCGCGCTGTCCGATAACCGGATTACGCGCGACGGCGTGGTCGTCATCAAGGCGCAGGAATACCGCACGCAGGAAATGAACCGCGCCGCGGCGCTCGCGCGGCTCGACGAATTGATTGCGAGCGTCAGCGCGAACCGTAAGGCGCGTGTCGCCACGCGACCGACACGCGCGTCGCAGCAGCGCCGGCTCGAGAGCAAGTCACGCCGTGGCGATGTCAAATCGGCACGGCGCAGAATCAGCGATGAATGATCGACGCGGGAACGGCGCAGCGATCCGCCGCATGAGCGGCGTACAAGGGGCGTATAAGCGGCGTATAAGCGGCGTAACCAGCTGCCAACACTCGAACGACAGAACGGGCCTCGTGCGTCAGTGCGGCAGAAAATCGACGCAGAACACATGGAGTTCGCCGTCGCGCGGTACGGCTACAGCGGCGGTATAGCAGTCTTCGCCATCGGCGAGCGAACAGTGCGGCCCCATCATCGCAACGCGTCCGGGCGCGGCCAGCGCATGTTTGAAATACGCGCGCCGCGACCAGTTGTTGCGCGTGTCGGGAAACAGCGGTGCAAGTCGCGGCGAGAGCGGCGGTGCACCGGCCGCGGTGATCGAGGGCTGTATCTGTTCGCCGTGCTCGTTGAGCACGAACACGCGGCGCGCATCGGCAATCCTGAACACCGGCTGTGCGGCGAGGCACAGGTCGCCGGTTGCCGCAAAGATCTGTGCGCCGTTCAGCACGGCCTCGGTGAAGCCTTCGAATTCCGGGCGCTGATAACGCGTGTGTGTGCGCTCGTACTCGTTAAACCGTTGCCACATCTGATCGACCAGTTCGGGTATGCGAGCGTTGGCGGCCTCGATCAGCGGCTTCGGTTGGCCGAACCAGAAGCCCTGCACGAAATCGACGTCCGCCTGCATCAGCGTCATCAGTTCGTCTTCGGTTTCGACGCCTTCGGCGAGCACCATCGTGCCCGATTGATGCAGCATCGTGATCAGATGATTGATGAGCGCGTTGTCGCTTTCGCGCCGCCCGGCACGCGCGACGAGCGAGCGATCGAGCTTCACGATGTCGGGGCGGAAGCGCCACACGCGATCGAAGTTCGAAAAGCCCGTGCCGAAATCGTCGATGGCGATCAGGAAGTCGCGCGGTTGCGACGCGGCCAGCATGCTGGCGACGGCGGACTCATCGTCGGCCGGTTGCTCGAGCACTTCGATCACGATGCGTTCCTGCGGCAGTCCGAAATGCTGCGACAGTTCGTCGATGAACGGACGTTGCGGCCAGCCCGTTTCAAACACTTGGGGGCGCGTGTTCAGAAAGAGCCAGCCATTGGCGATGTGCTGTTCCATGAAGTTCGCGACATGCAGGCATCGTGCAAGCCGGTCGAGCGCACGCGCATCCGATGTGGAGCGGGTGCCGGAGAAAAGCACGGCGGGCGAGATCGGATGGCCGATCGGATCGAACGCACGCAGTAACGCTTCATACCCGACCACGCGCTGATGGGTGATCGATACGACGGGCTGGAACACGCTGCGCAAGGTGATCGTGCGCCATGGCGCGGCCCAGCCGGTCTCTTCCAGCACCATGTGCTGCAACAGGCCAGTGAGCGTCGTATCGTCGACGTTTGGCATGGCGTCAGAATGTCCTATGCAGCGTGCGGCGCGTGGTGAAATCTGGATGCCGGAAATCTTTCGGCACGGGACTCGAGCTTCGGCGGCGGCGGCAGATGCATCGCGCCGGTCGGCGTGCGGGCGCACCAGCCTTGTGTGGCCCCATGTACAGCCACGTGTACGGCCAGGTGAGGCTTCCCGCAAGCTTGCCCGAAGCAGTCTAGCAGTTCGAAAGCTACGCGAATGTTCGGGTTATCACAGACTCCGGGAACAATCGACGTCCGTTCGGACGAAGCTCGCGTTCGCAGGTCGAGCGTGGCCGGCGAGATTTCGGCTTCACGAGTATGCTCTTCGATTTTGCACGAAACAGGGAGGTCGGCAATGAATGAAATCGCAGTGGTGGCAATCTCGGTTGCGAAAGCGGGCTTTGCAGAGCAGTTGCGCGAGGCGCTCGAAGGCATCGTCGCGCCGTCGCGTGCCGAGGCGGGGGCGTTGCAGTACGACCTGCATCGCGATCTGCGCGAGCCGCGTCGCTTTGTTTTCTACGAGCGTTGGGAAAGCGAGGAAGCGCTCGCCGCGCACGCGCAGTCCGCGCATATCGCGGCTTACCGGAAGGCGATCGCCGACTGGGTCGAACACTCGGAAATCCGCGTGCTCAAGAAGATCAGGTGAGGGATGCGGCGATCGCGGTCGGATCGCAGCCGCATCGCATTTGCTGCCTGGCGATCAGTGCGCCGCCTGCGGCACGTCGAGAATCAGAATGATCGTCCAGTCCGCGTCGCCCTCGTGGTGATACTGACGCTCGGCGACGATGAACGGTTGCTGCTTGCCTTCCGGTCCGAGGAACAGCACGTCGCCTTCCATCGGCAGGCATTCGACTGGCGGCAAGGCAAGATACGCTTCCTGACTGCCGCGCGGCATCAGTTTTTCGATCTTGCGTGATGCGGCTTCAGTCCATTCGATGTCCAGCTGGATGTTGCTCATGCTTTCCTCCGCACCTCGGTGCGCGTGGTTGAATCGTCTATCCGTTGTATCGGATTCGGTGCGCGACTTTAGCATACGGCTGCATCGCCGCTACGCCGCAAGGCATGGGCAAATGAGCGTGGTATTCGACGACAGTGCGTCACGGATTCTGACGATCAAAACGAAAAGGCCGAAGCGGCGGTCCACGGCTTCGGCCTTTTTCTTCATTACGCAAACGCGTGATTTGAGGACGCGCGACTTATAGCGCCCACGGCTCGCAGACGAGCGGCAAAGCCGCCATGCCGGTCGGCGCGCCTTATGCCGCGATGCGCGCTCCGCTTATTGCGAATCCATTTTCGGCTTCTTGTGATGCGTCTTCCCCTTCTGATGGTGCTGCGCCGGCATGCTTTCCATCTGCTGCTGACGGGCCTGCACGTCCTGTGCATGTTGCTCGATTTCAGCGGCTTTTTGCGGATCGGTGCTCATCGTGATGCCGCTGCCGTCCTGCTGAGCGTACGCGGCACCCGTCAATGCCGAAAGGGAAACCAGGACTGCGAGGGACACTTTCTTCATCGCTACCTCCGGAGAGTGGTTATTGACCCAAGTATGGCCTGTCCAAGGGGAAAGACAATGCATTCTATCCAGCAATGTCCGGTCCAGCGCTGCCGAAGTAACAGTTTTCACAGACCGTTACATTTGGTAACGTGCGTGCCGCATGACGGCGAACGCCCCACCCATACGGCCTGCCGGCTCGCATGTTTCGTGCCGCGCCGTGCATGAGTGCGGCAGCACAGGTAAAAACGAGCGATTCGCTTGTGCACCGCGTCCCCTCGCAACGCTGCGAAACGAGCGCCTTTCTGCGATTGACGATGCTTTTGGCAATGCGGGGCAGCTTCATGGAAGCTGCGATTCGCTGGATATATCGGATCGCTAAATAACGCGTTGTCGCTAGCGCGCCGTGTGCCGTGTGCCGTGCGGCGTGTGCCGTGCCGATGCGCGAGGCTATCGGAGAGTGAGGCAATGGCTCAGCGCACGATAACTCGATACGCGCATTCGACGCGCATCAAAACCAGCCGATCGCGCGATAAACATAGAACTGTGCGAGCCCGATCAACTCATGCAGCGCAATCTCGGCGCCGATCAGGTTTTCGTAACGCGGTAACAGGCCGCGCCGCGCGTGCCGCGTGTCCGACACCACCGGCAGCGGCGTCATGCCGAAGCGGTGGAAATCGAGCAACGCGCGGGGCATCTGGTACGCAGACGTCACGAGGATCAAAGAATCGTAATATCCGTGCGGCAAAATAGCAGCGACGTTGCGCGCGTTCTGATACGTGGTGAGGCTGCGGTTTTCGAGAATGATGTCCTCGCGCGGAACATGCTCGCGCAGTAACCACGGCAGATAGGTGTCGGCTTCGGCTGCATCGTGATGTTGCGGATTGCCGCCGCTTACGATCACGTCGCATACGGTAGCCGTACGCTTGCAGCGCGCGTAGAGGTCGGCGCTGACGACGATGCGGACAGTCGCATCGCGCTTCGGAATCAGCGTACCGTTCTTCGCATATTCGGTGCCGCCGCCGAGCACGACGATCGCGGTGCGGGCGCCAAATGCAGAGGGCGGCAGATCTTCGCCGCTGGCGACCACGGTTTGTGCACTGGCCAGCAGCGGCGCGGTGAGCCACCCCGCGGCGATGAGCCAGAACACGGCGAGTGCCGTCAACGCGACAGCGAGGCGTGCGCGCCGTATCAGCAGAAAAGCTGCGAAAAAAAGCACCAATAAAACGAATAGAATCAATTTGATTGGGGTAACGTATCGTTCTGGAACATCTGTTCTCGAGATTTGCGCGTTCGGTATCGCAGCGGAACAAACGCTGCATCGCCGCATTCTTTCATCGCGCAGCGAACGTTACCATGCCGGTCAACGGGGGCCGGAATGAAATAAATCGCGGCCGGTGTCACGGCCGCAGGGCGCGCGGCACGGCAGGCTTCGTGGGCGTCGCTGTAAGCCGTCTGGCAGGCCACTGTCGCGCGACATATACGATGGCTGCACTTTAAGAAAGAAGTGAGATGACCACTTATTCCAATGAAGCGGTACTCGAAGCATTACGGCGTGTGCAATATCGCCAGGTGCCATGGGCGAAGCGCCCGGGCGTATTCGAATATCTGCGCTCGCTGGGCATGATGGATACGGTGCGCCAGCGTACTGTGGCGCCGGCGCCGGGCTTTCATGCGCCGGTCGATATCGCGGTGCTGACGGAGCGAGGTCGTGCGGAATTCGCGCGGCTTGCGCGCGACGAGCGAGCGCTCGACTGGGACGCGCGGCGTACCTCCAGCTACGTGGCCACCGAGCCCCGGGCGGCGGCGCTGTAAACGAAGCTGGCCGGCCGGATCACTCCGGTCCCGGGTGGCCCTTCAGGCGTTTTTTCAGCTGGTACTTCCGATGTTGGGGTTGCGCGAACGGCGAGGTTCGTTCGTAAGCGCATGGCGCGTGAGCGGCGACATGCGTCGACGGTGCTGCATCGGGCACCGCGAGGGAAGGCGCGCCGACCCTTTCGAGGCGGTGGATACGCGCGGTTCGACGCGCGCAAAAAAAAGCCCGTATCGCGCGGATACGGGCATACCGGATACTTCTGCCACGCTGTGCTTATGGCAAAAGATGAGACTAGCCGCCCTGCACGTGGTTCCCGAACTGATCGATTGCACGCCCGAAATGCCGGAAACCGGGCACAAGCCGGTACAGCCGCCCATGACCGGTTACGGCCGCGTGCGCGGCGGCGCATGGCGGCGTGATGCATCGTCGTCGCGTGGCTGCACCGGACGCGGCGCGCGCACGTTGCTGGCGATGTCGCCGCGCAGGTCGCCACGCGGAGTCGGCGGCGTGAAATCGTGATTGCGTGTTTCCGCCTGTTGCCAAGCTTCGAGCGTGGCCGGCTGGTCCGGCTTCCAGTTCCAGCCTTGCTGTTGCGGCCGTTGCTGGGCCAGCGCGGTGGCAGCATATGTTGAGACGACAATGCCGCACAGAAGCAGGGACATTGGTCGCATGGAAAGCTCCCGTCAGGACGGTCGGTTCCGCCTGGTTTGCACACTGCAACGGTATGCCTGACGAAGAAAGCGCGCTGTAAATAATGGTAAATGGTTGTTTCATCCGGGGCCGGGAGGCCGTCGGCTATGGGTGTGAGGCAAGGGCGCAAGCAAGCGCGGGATCGGGGCGACGCGGGCCGTATGGGCAGTGCGACCGTTGCGGCGTTCGGACGGCACGCCTGAAACGCATCGGGCGCCCGAGGGCGCCCGATGGCAAGCGAAGCAATATGCCCGGAGGGGGATAGACGGACAGCGTTTGGGGCGTCGGTTGGCGCTCAGGCCATTTTGACCGGGGCGCGCCACGATTCCGGATTCGTCCAGAATGCGCCGCGCAGGCGGTCGCGGCTCGGCGGTGCAGGCGGCTTGGCTGCCGTTGCGCCGATGCGTCCGCGCAACGAAATCTGACGGCCGCTCGTCGCGAGCCGCTTGACTATTTCGGCGAGCGTGCCGTCAGCCTGCCACTCGTCGAAACGGCGACGGCAGGTCGGCGGTGACGGATAGCGCCCGGGCAGCTTGGACCAGCCTTCGCCCGTCGACAGAACCCACAGCACCGCGTTGACCACGGCCCGCGCTTCCACGCGTGGCCGTCCGCGACGTTCGCTCCGCGCCGGCTCCGCACAGAACAACGCCTCGACCAGGGACCACTCGTTGTCTTTCAAATCGTCGAACAGCATCATGTTTCACCTCAGCGAAGCTAACTCCGGTGCGCTGCCCCGCGCCGCGCACTCTCAATGCACCCGGTTGAGCGTGAAGCCGTATGAGTCGAGTACGGGATTCTCGCGAGCCGGATGCCAGGCCGGGTCGGGCTTGCCGCGGCGGGTGTTTGTGAACCTCATTCGGCGCCGACCCTTGCGCGATTTCAACGCATGAAGTGTGCCAATCGGTAGCCGAACCGCCCGAAAGTCCCGTCGCATCAAGCTAAGACGGGCGGTAGCCAGGCCCGTATGAGAATCCAAAAAACCCGACACGCAAATCGGGACAATCACCAATCTTGTGCAGCAAGGCTCACCGCCCGTGCGTTTGCGCCTTATTGCTGCGCTGCAGCGAAATGAGGGCGGCAACAACGCGCGCCAGTACCGGGTCGATGAGGATTCCCGCATACAATTCGCATCAAACGAGGACATTAATGAGGTCATCAAATGAACGTGACGCTGCGGCAACTGCGCGTCTTCACCGAGGTCGCGCGGCGGCGGAGCTTTAGCCGCGCCGGCGACGAAATCGGTCTGACGCAATCCGCGGTCAGCCGCTGCGTGCGCGAACTCGAAGCGGAGCTGGGCCTCAAGCTGATCGACCGGACGACCCGCGAAGTGCAGTTGACGGACGCCGGCAGCAATCTGGTCGCAAGCGTGTCGCGCCTTCTGACCGATCTCGACGACGCACTGCGCGAGATTCGCGAGATCGGCGAGCAGCGGCGCGGGCGCGTGGTGGTGGCGGCGAGCCCGACGATCGCGTGCCGGCTCATGCCGCAGGTGATCGCCGCGTGCAGCCGGCAGTTTCCGTATATCGCGCTCGGTTTGCGCGACGACGTGCAAACCGATGTCGTGCGCAAGGTGAAGTCGGGCGAGGTCGATTTCGGCGTCGTCGTTGGGCCGATCGCGGCCGACGACCTGTTGACGGAGACCCTGATGATCGACTCGTTCTGCGTCGTATCGCGCGCCGATCATCGGCTCGCGCAGCATCAGCAGGTCGAATGGAAGGCGCTCGACGGAGAGCGTCTCGTGATGCTCGATTACGCGTCGGGCAGTCGACCGATCATCGACGCGGCGATGACCGAGCAGGGCGTGCACGCGTCGGTCGTTCAGGAACTCGGCCATCCGGCCACGGTTTATGGGCTTGTCGAGGCGGGTATCGGCATCAGCGTGCTGCCATGGCTCGCGCTGCCGCTGCCGGCCGATGCGAAGCTCGTCGCGCGGCCGCTCATGCCGCGCGCCGAGCGTACCGTCGAGCTCGTACGGCGCCGCGACCGGTCGCTGTCGCCGGCCGCCGAGGCAGTGTGGGGATTGATCACGCAGGTCCCGCCGCGCACCGAGGATTTGCGTTGAACGCGCGGCGTCGGGCATCCGATGCCGGTTGCCATGACAGCCACCCGGGCGGCCCGGTCGACGCATCTGCCGTGGCCGCATGCCTGGGAACGTGGCGTGACCTGATCGTTAAGCGGTGGGCGCGCCGCGTTCGCGATGCTGCGAAGCATTGCTAGACAGAAATGAACGTGAAGATAAACTGTCGGCTTTCCAGGTATTTTCCCCGGATGTATCGATGAGCGAATCCGACGCAAAAGCGGACGCAAAAGCCGAAATAAAGGCGGGCATAAAAGCGGACATGGGCGCGGACGCGTCCCCGGCCCTCTTCCCCAATGCGCGCGATGCGGTGCGCGCGCTGCGGCCATCGCAGATTCGCGAGGTCGCGAATGCGGGTCTCGGGTTCGCCGACGTTTTGCCTTTCTGGTTCGGCGAATCCGACCGCGTGACGCCGGCGTTCATTCGCGATGCGGCTAGCGAGGCGCTCGCCGCCGGCGCGACGTTCTACACGCACAATCTCGGCATCGCGCCGCTGCGCGCGGCGCTTGCCGCCTATGTGAGCGGATTGCACGGGGCAACCGGGATCGACAACGTCGCGGTGACGAGCGCCGGCGTGAACGCGCTGATGCTGGCGGCGCAGCTTGTCGTCGGCGCGGGCGATCGCGTCGTCGAGGTAACGCCGTTGTGGCCGAATCTCGTCGAGATTCCGAAAATTCTCGGCGCGCATGTCGAAACGGTGGCGCTCGACTACGGTCCGCGCGGCTGGGCGCTCGACCTCGAGCGGCTGCTCGCCGCGTTGACGCCCGACACGAAGCTGCTCATGGTGAATTCGCCGAATAACCCGACCGGCTGGGTGATGACGCGCGACGAGCAGCGCGCGGTGCTCGACCACTGCCGCCGCCACGGCATCTGGATCATCGCCGATGAAGTCTACGAGCGCCTTTACTACGTGGACAACGCGGACGAGGTGGGCGGCGCGGCGGACGCGGGCCATGCCGGCGCGACCGGCGACGCACGCCGCATCGCGCCGTCGTTCCTCGATCTTGCGGCGCGCGACGAACGCGTGATCTGCGTCAACTCGTTCTCGAAGGCGTGGCTCATGACGGGCTGGCGCCTCGGCTGGATCGTCGCGCCCGCGTCGCTAATGGACGACCTCGGCAAGCTCGTCGAATACAACACGTCGTGCGCGCCCGCCTTCGTCCAGCAGGCCGGGCTCGTGGCCGTTCAGCAGGGCGAGGCGTTTACGCAGCGGCTGGTCGGTGAAATGAAGACGTCGCGCGACCATCTGGTGCAGGCGCTGTCGACGCTGCCAGGCGTCGACGTGAAGGCGCCGGCAGGTGCGATGTATCTGTTCTTCAAGCTGCCGGGGGCCGCGCAAGGCACCTCCGGCAGTCTTGAGTTGTGCAAGGCGCTCGTGCGCGATGCGCGTCTTGGCCTCGCGCCGGGCAGCGCGTTCGGGCCGGAAGGCGAGGGCTTCGTGCGCTGGTGTTATGCGTGCGATACGGCGCGGCTCGATGAAGGCGTCGCGCGCCTGCGACGGTTTCTCGACGCACGGCGCCCGGGGTAAGGGCGCGCGTCTTGCCCCGGGCGGGCGAGCGCGCCGTCTGCCGGTGTTCTGCGGTCGTGCCCCCGTCGCTTTACGCACCGAATCTTTTTGCGTAATATGGCAGCCAGTCACGCGATTCCTTTCCGGAATATCGCTGCTCCGTCGTCCGGCTGGGAATGGCCTGAATGCCTGTTTTGCCTCCCCCCGGTGCGTGCTCCCATCAATATGACCGATCAAAATCGGGCGAGCGCGTCTTCTGTTCCATATCGTCTGCTTGTCGTCTGTTTGATCCGGTTCTTTTGACCACAGGGTCTGACCTAGCTGCATGAATACCCAAGAGGCGAAGATCGTCCTCGAGACTGCATTGATCTGCGCGCAGGAGCCATTAAAGCTCGGTGAGTTGCGTAAGCTTTTTGCCGACAACGTGTCGGCAGATACGATTCGCACGCTGCTGGAAGACCTGAAGCAGGACTGGTCGGGGCGCGGCGTCGAACTGGTCGTGCTCGCAACGGGCTGGCGTTTTCAGAGCAAACCGGCAATGCGCACGTATCTCGATCGTCTGCATCCGGAAAAACCGCCGAAGTATTCGCGAGCGGTGCTCGAGACGTTGGCGATCATCGCTTACCGGCAGCCGGTCACGCGCGGCGATATCGAAGAAATTCGCGGCGTCACGGTGAATACGCAGGTCGTCAAGCAGCTCGAAGATCGCGGCTGGATCGAGGTGATCGGTCATCGCGACGTGCCGGGGCGTCCGGCGCTGTACGCGACCACGCGCCAGTTTCTCGACGACCTCGGGTTGAAAGCGCTCGACGAACTGCCGCCGCTCGACGACCCGTCGGCGCAAGCGAACGTCGATCTGCTCGCGCAGCATTCGATCGAGTTCACGGAGGGCGACGCGGCGGAGACGGCGGAGCAGTCTGCATCGGGCGACGCCGCGCCGGCCGGTGCGAACGCGGGCGAACCGGATGTAACGCCAGGCGAAGCGGAATCGCATGAAGCGGTGCAAGCCCGTTCCGAGGGCAGCGATGCCGGCTTGGACGCGAATGCAGGCGCAGCGCTCGGGGTCGAGGCCCGGCAGCATGACGATAGCGACGCAGGTTCGAGTGCGGCCACTGCTGCGCCGGCTGAAAGCGCCGCAAATGAAGTCGAAGCGCATGCAGCGGGCGATCGTATCGCGGACGAGCATGCGTCGCTGACCGAAGTGATGGATCAGATACCGCAAGCGCCGCAAAGCGCGGACGCGGCGGAGGCAGAGGACGCGGTGGAAGATGCGACACTCGCGTCCGCTGCGAGCAACGATGCCGACACCCCGACCAGCGACACGGCGAGCGACGGCATTGCTCACGATATGACGTCTGCGCCAACTGAAGCGCAAACGAACGGGCAGGAAGCGCAAGAAGATCAGAAACAGCACGAAGCCGGCCACGCGTCACCCGATGCGGACGGCGACGCGGCGCAGAAGGTAGGCGCCGCCGAGCGGAACGACGAACCGGACTCCGGCGCAGCCGAACACGAGGACGGCGCCGATCCGCACGTGCTTCACAACGAACTTCACGGTGAAGCTCGCAGCGAAGCCGAACACGCGGAGCACGTGAAACACACAACCGGGCCGCAATCGACTCAAGCGGCTCACGGCGGCGGTTTGCAAGACCGCCGGGACGCCGGCGTGCTGACGGACGACGAGCCCGAGTCACGCAGCGCCTGACGTAACAAACCTATGCCGCGCCCGCAATGGGCGCGCGACCTGACATTTTGAGGTTGTTTTGACAGACATCCACGATACCGATTCGCCCGAATCCGAGCGCGCGGTGCGCCCTGCGCCCGTCGATGACATGCGTACGGCGGCGGCCCCGGCGAATGCCGCGGAACGTGCCGGCGGCGCGCCCGCTGGTGGCCAAGGCGCGGCTGGCGCGCCCGGCGAGGCATCCGACGCGCAAGGCGATGAGCGGCCGCGCCGCGGCCTGCGCCGCGGACCGCGTAGCCTGATCGCACGCCGTCGCGCGGGCGCGAAGGGCAAGGCAGCCGGCGACGCCGCGACTGCGCAGCAACCGGTGCCGGCCGTACCCGAAGCGCCACCCGATGGCGAGGTCGTCGCCCAGGTGCGTATGCCGCGCAAGGACGCTGCCGCAAAAGGACAAGGCAACCGCCGAGCCGGCGGCAAACGTGATGGACAGCGCGAAGGGCAGCGCAATCAGGCACCGCGCGACGCTGCGCCGCGCGATGGCGCGCGCCAGCAGAACCGGCGCGGCGGCCAGAACGGTCCGCAAGGCGCGCCGGATGCAGGTACGGATGACGACCTGTTCTCCTATGTGACGTCGCCCGCATTCGATGCGGATAATTCGTCGAATGCGCCGAACGGTGGTACCGGTGGCGGTGTGCGCGCACCGATGCTGCGGCGCGGCCGGCCCGCGCAGCCAAAGCGCGTGCTCGCCCCCGACGACGATGCACCGAAGCTGCACAAGGTATTGGCCGAAGCGGGCATGGGCTCGCGCCGCGAAATGGAAGAGCTGATCGTCGCGGGCCGCGTGTCCGTCAACGGCGAACCGGCGCATATCGGCCAGCGCATCATGCCGACCGACCTCGTTCGCATCAACGGCAAGCCGGTCAAGCGCAAGCTGCAGAACAAACCGCCGCGTGTGCTGCTGTATCACAAGCCGACCGGCGAGATCGTCAGTCACGCGGACCCCGAAGGCCGCCCGTCGGTATTCGACAAGCTGCCGCCCATGAAGAGCGCGAAATGGCTCGCGGTCGGCCGCCTCGACTTCAATACCGAGGGCCTGCTGATGCTCACGACCTCGGGCGATCTGGCGAACCGCTTCATGCACCCGCGCTATAGCGTCGAGCGCGAATATGCGGTGCGGGTCGTCGGCGAACTCGCCGAGGGTATGCGCCAGAAACTGCTCGCCGGCGTCGAACTCGACGACGGTCCCGCCAACTTCCTGCGTATTCGCGATGGCGGCGGCGAGGGCACGAATCACTGGTACCACGTCGCGCTCGCCGAAGGGCGTAACCGCGAAGTGCGGCGGATGTTCGAAGCGGTCGGTCTGATGGTGAGCCGTCTGATCCGTACGCGGCACGGTCCGATTTCGCTGCCGCGCGGTCTGAAGCGCGGCCGCTGGGAAGAGCTCGAAGACAATCAGGTGCGCAGCCTGATGGCAGCCGTGGGTCTCAAGGCGCCGAGCGAAGAGAAAGGCGGCAAGGGCAGCCGCCATGCCGAGCAGGAGCGGCGTCAGCCCGATCCGATGCAAACCTCGATGGGCTTCATTCATCGCGAGCCCGTGCTGATGTCGCACGGACGTTTCGATCAGCAGCGCGGCGGCGGTGCCGGCGGCGGCCGGCGAGGCCAGTCGGGCGGCGGCGCGTTCAACGCACTGAACGCTGGATTGGGCGGCAACTTCGGCAATCGCAATGGCAATCGCACCGATGGTCGCACCGATAACAAGCGTGGCGGCCGCGGCGGACACGATGTCGACGGCAACCGTGCTCCGACGGGCGGCGGCAATCGCGCGCCTGGCGCGCAGGGTGGCGGAGGTCGGGCGGGTGGCGGCGGCAACCGCGCCATGGCCGGCAACCTGAACCGTCGCGGCAACGCCAGTGCAAATCGCGGCGGCAACGGCGGCGGCGGTCCGAACCCGAACGCAAATGGAAACCGCGCGCCGCGAGGTCGCACGCGCGGCCGCTAATCCGCGGCCGGGCCGGTCCAAGTACCCGCCACCGGTTCACAGCCGGTAAGCGACCGGCGCACTGCCGGCGCGGAGCGGCGCGATGCGCTGGCCCGACGTTTTGCAAGCGCCGGATCAACACGGATGGCCGGTTAGCTGCAAACCTTTGCCGGCCGCCATTCGCGCGGCTTTTTCAAGCGGCGCCGATCGGGTCGATTGCCGTCAGAACGAGCGCGGATGCGCTTTTGCGGTCGGCCGTGGTTTGCGTTTGTCCTGAAAAATGGCTACAATCACGAAGTCGCTGGGCATGCGGTCGGGAGTCTGGTTTCTGCGTACGGCTCAGGTGCGACCACCGGCAATAAGATGATGGGCGTTTCGCCCATTTTTTTTTGCCGCGCAAGTTCGCAAATCAATGCGTCCAACGGTGGTTTCGCACGCGGGCCGGCGGTATACGAAAGAAAGCGAAAGGCAACAGCGCGCTATTACGTGCAAAACGACATGCAATAACGCGCGAATAAGCGCGCCGGCCTGGCGCGGCCCGCTGCGGCGGTGTTCCTGTGGTGGTGTTCGACGGCAGCTTCGTGGCAACCCCCCGTGGCAACCCGGCAGGCGCGCCGCGCGAACATCTAGAGGGCACTTGTGCAACTGACGGAACTGATTGAAACGACGGTCGTAGGCCTTGGCTACGAACTCGTCGATCTCGAGCGCACCGGGCGCGGCATGCTGACCGTGTTTATCGACCAGCCTGCCGGCATCGCGATCGAAGATTGCGAAAAGGTCACGCGTCAGCTGCAGCACGTCCTGACGGTCGAGAACATCGACTACGAGCGGCTCGAAGTATCGTCGCCGGGTCTCGACCGGCCGCTCAAGAAACTGGCGGATTTCGAACGCTTCGCGGGCAGCGAGGCAGTGATCACGTTGAAAAAGCCATTGGACGGACGTAAATCGTACCGGGGCATCGTGCATGCTCCGCGGGGCGAGACGATCGGTCTTGAATTTGAAGGGAAGGAAGGCGCCGCGATGCTGGATTTCACGCTCGCGGATATCGATAAGGCACGCCTCGTTCCGAAAGTTGACTTTAGGAGCCGCAAACAATGAGTCGCGAAGTGTTGATGCTGGTGGATGCGCTGGCACGCGAGAAGAACGTCGACAAGGACGTCGTATTTGCCGCACTCGAAGCGGCACTCGCTTCGGCATCCAAGAAACTCTTCGACGAGGACGCGGACATTCGCGTCCATATCGACCGTGAAAGCGGCGAGCACGAAACGTTCCGGCGCTGGCGTGTGGTGCCGGACGAGGCGGGCCTGCAGGAGCCGGACCAGGAAATCCTGCTGTTCGAGGCGCGCGAGCAGAAACCCGATGCGGAGATCGACGACTTTCTGGAAGAGCCGGTGCCGTCGATCGAATTTGGGCGCATCGGCGCCCAGGCTGCGAAACAGGTCATTCTGCAGAAGGTTCGCGATGCCGAGCGCGAGCAGATCCTGAACGACTTCCTCGAGCGCGGCGAGAGCATCATGACCGGCACGGTCAAGCGTCTCGATAAAGGTAATTTCATCGTCGAATCGGGCCGCGTCGAAGCGCTGCTGCGCCGCGACCAGCTGATTCCGAAGGAAAACCTGCGCGTCGGCGACCGCGTGCGCGCGTATATCGCGAAGGTCGATCGCACGGCGCGCGGCCCGCAAATCGAGCTGTCGCGCACCGCGCCCGAATTCCTGATGAAGCTGTTCGAAATGGAAGTGCCCGAGATCGAACAGGGGCTGCTCGAGATCAAGGCCGCCGCACGCGACCCCGGCGTGCGGGCGAAGATCGGCGTGATCGCCTATGACAAGCGCATCGATCCGATCGGCACGTGCGTCGGCATTCGCGGCTCGCGTGTGCAGGCCGTGCGCAATGAGCTCGGTGGCGAAAACGTCGACATCGTGCTATGGTCGGAGGATCCCGCCCAGTTTGTGATCGGCGCGCTCGCGCCGGCAGCCGTCCAGTCGATTGTCGTCGACGAAGAAAAGCATTCGATGGACGTCGTCGTCGACGAAAACGAGCTGGCGGTCGCTATCGGCCGCAGCGGCCAGAACGTGCGTCTTGCCAGCGAATTGACCGGCTGGCAGATCAACATCATGACGCCGGACGAGTCTGCTCAAAAGCAGAATCAGGAACGCAGTGTCCTGCGCGACCTGTTCATGGCGCGTCTCGATGTCGACGAGGAAGTTGCCGACATCCTGATCGACGAAGGCTTCACGAGCCTCGAAGAGATTGCCTATGTGCCGCTCAACGAGATGCTCGAGATCGAAGCGTTCGACGAAGACACGGTGCACGAATTGCGTAACCGCGCCCGCGACGCGTTGCTGACCATGGCGATTGCGAACGAGGAGAAGGTCGAGGGCGTTGCGCTCGATCTGAAGAGCCTCGAGGGCATGGACGCCGATCTGCTCGCAAAGCTCGCCGAACATCAGGTGCAGACGCGCGACGATCTGGCAGAACTGGCAGTAGACGAGCTGGTCGAGATGACCGGCATGGAAGAGGACGCCGCCAAGGCGTTGATCATGAAGGCCCGTGAACACTGGTTTCAGTGACAGAGTGACATGACCATGAACCACTGACCTGAACGCGGCCGGCTTCGATGCGAGGCGTAGTTGAATCGCAATTCTTGAAATTGCGATTCAAGCCTGATCTGAAGTCTTATGGCCGCACGACCCGATGCTAACCGCAAGGAATCGGTCCTTGCACTAAGAGGAATGAATGGCGAGTAACAACGTAGCCCAATTTGCCGCGGAACTGAAAATGCCTGCAGGCGTGCTTCTCGAGCAGCTGCAGGCAGCGGGCGTCCAGAAAGCGAGTGAGGACGATGCTTTGTCGGAAACCGACAAGGCGCGTCTGCTCGACCACTTGCGCAAGTCGCACGGCTCTCAGGACGCCGACAAGCGCAAGATCACGCTCACGCGACGGCACACGTCGGAAATCAAGCAGTCCGACGCGACGGGTAAGGCTCGTACCATTCAGGTCGAAGTGCGCAAGAAGCGCACGTTCGTGCGCCGCGACGAGACGGCCGAGCAGAACGAACAGTCCGCGGCTCATGCAGCGGCTGCCGCCGAGGCCGAAGACCTCGAACTGCAGCGTCGCGAGGAAGAAGCGCGTCAGCAGGCTGAATTGCTCGAGAAGCAGGCTCAGGAACTGAAAGAGCGCCAGGAGCGGCTCGAGCGCGAAGAGGCCGAGCGCCAGGCGCGCGAGCACGCGGCCGAGGCCGAGCGCCAGCGCGCGGAAGAGGAAACCGCGAAGAAGCGTGCGGCCGCGATGGCCGAGGCGGCGGCGCGCGAACAGGCGGAAGCCGAGCGTGCCGCCGAACAGGAAGACGAGCGCGCCGCAGCGGAACGCGCGGCGCAGCGCGAAGCGGCGAAGAAGGCCGAGGACGCGGCACGCGCCGCATCCGAAAAGGCGCGTGCCGAGCAGGAAGAAATTTCGAAGCGCCGTGCGGCCGCCGAAGCCGAAGCGCGTGCGATTCGCGAAATGATGAACACGCCGCGCAAGGCGGCCCAGGCGAAGGCGCCGGAACCGGCGCCGCAGAAGCCCGCCGAGCAGCCGAAGGCGGCCGAGGCGAAGGGCACGCTGCATAAGCCGGCGCGTCCGGCCGGCGAAACAGCCGCGCGTCCGGCGGCGAAGAAGCCTGCGGCAGCAGCACCGGCATCGACCACGACGCCCTCGACGGCGCCTGCCGGCGACAAGAAACGCGGCCCGGGCGGCAAGCCCGGCGGCTGGCAGGACGACGCAGCCAAGCGCCGCGGCATCAAGACGCGTGGCGACACGAGCGGCGGCGTCGATCGCGGCTGGCGCGGCGGTCCGAAGGGACGCGGCAAGCATCAGGATGCAGGCACGACTTTCCAGGCGCCGACCGAACCGATCGTGCGCGAAGTGCACGTGCCGGAAACCATCACGGTCGCCGACCTCGCTCACAAGATGTCGGTGAAGGCGTCGGAAGTCATCAAGGTGATGATGAAGCTCGGCCAGATGGTCACGATCAACCAGATGCTCGATCAGGAAACCGCGATGATCGTCGTCGAGGAACTCGGCCACCATGCGGTGGCGGCGAAGCTCGACGATCCTGAGGCGATGCTGATCGAAGGCGAAGTCAGCGATGCGGAAGCATTGCCGCGTCCGCCGGTCGTCACGGTGATGGGTCACGTCGACCACGGCAAGACTTCGCTGCTCGACTACATTCGCCGCGCGAAAGTGGCGGCTGGCGAAGCGGGCGGCATTACGCAGCATATCGGCGCATACCACGTCGAAACGCCGCGCGGCGTCATCACGTTCCTCGATACGCCGGGTCACGAAGCGTTCACGGCGATGCGTGCGCGCGGTGCGAAGGCAACTGACATCGTCATTCTGGTCGTTGCGGCCGATGACGGCGTGATGCCGCAGACGAAGGAAGCGATCTCGCATGCAAAGGCGGGCGGTGTGCCGCTCGTCGTCGCGATCAACAAGATCGACAAGCCGGAAGCGAATCCCGATCGCGTGAAGCAGGAACTCGTCGCGGAGGGCGTCGTGCCGGAAGAGTACGGCGGCGATTCGCCGTTCGTGCCGGTGTCGGCGAAGACGGGCCAGGGCATTGACGATCTGCTCGAGAACGTGTTGCTGCAGGCAGAAGTGCTGGAACTGAAGGCGCCGGTCGAATCGCCTGCGAAGGGCCTCGTGATCGAAGCGAAGCTCGACAAGGGCAAGGGTCCGGTCGCGACGATCCTCGTGCAGTCCGGTACGCTGAACCGCGGCGACGTCGTGCTGGCGGGCAGCGCCTACGGCCGTGTGCGCGCGATGCTCGACGAAACGGGCAAGGCAACGAAGTCCGCGGGTCCATCGATCCCGGTGGAAATCCAGGGTCTGTCGGAAGTGCCGGCAGCCGGCGAAGAAGTGATCGTGATGCCGGACGACCGCAAGGCGCGCGAAATCGCGCTGTTCCGCCAGGGCAAGTTCCGCGACGTGAAGCTCGCGAAGCAGCAGGCCGCGAAGCTCGAGAACATGCTCGAGCAGATGGGCGAAGGCGAAGTGCAAAACCTGCCGCTTATTGTCAAGGCCGACGTGCAGGGTTCGCAGGAAGCACTCGTGCAGGCGCTGCTCAAGCTGTCGACCGACGAGGTGCGCGTGCAGATCGTGCACAGCGCGGTCGGGGGCATCAGCGAATCGGACGTCAACCTCGCGACGGCGTCGAAGGCGGTCATCGTCGGCTTCAATACGCGGGCCGATGCGCAGGCGCGCAAGCTGGCCGAGACGAACGGCGTCGACATCCGCTACTACAACATCATCTACGACGCAGTGGATGAGATCAAAGCGGCGATGTCGGGCATGCTCGCGCCGGAGAAGCGCGAAGTCATTACCGGCATGGTCGAGGTGCGTCAGGTGTTCAAGGTGCCGAAGGTCGGCACGGTGGCAGGTTGTATGGTCACGGACGGCATCGTCAAACGGACGTCGTCGGTGCGCGTGCTGCGCAACAACGTCGTCATTCACACCGGCGAGCTCGATTCGCTCAAACGCTTCAAGGACGACGTCCGCGAAGTGCGCCAGGGCTTCGAGTGCGGTATGTCGGTGAAGAACTTCAACGACATCGTCGAAGGCGACCAGTTCGAAGTCTTCGAAGTGACCGAAGTCGCGCGTACGCTGTAACCGGAGCGCCGCGCTACCGGGGCGGAGCGGGCGCAAAGCCGCTCCGCCCTTTGTTTTTATGCCTGACTGAACATGCCGAAAAAACGCACTTCCCCCAATCGCAATGTGCAGATCGCGGACCAGATTCAACGCGACCTGTCCGAATTGCTACGCGAGGTCAAAGACCCACGCATCGGAATCGTCACGATCCAGAGCGTCGAACTGACACCCGACTATGCGCACGCAAAGGTCTATTTCACGACGCTGACCGGCGACGCCGAAGAAACGCAGGTCGCGCTCAATCATGCGGCCGGCCATCTGCATAACCTGCTCTTCAAGCGTCTGCACATTCATACCGTGCCGACGCTGCACTTCCACTACGACAAGACGATCGAGCGCGCGGTACAGATGTCGCGGCTCATCGACGAAGCGAATGCGAATCGCGCGAAAGAAGACCCGGAAGCCTGACCTCTGCACGCGTTGGCCGATATGACGAATGCTTCTCCGACCGCACCGCAGCAGCGCGTGCGCGTGCCGCGCCGCGCGCTCGACGGCGTGCTGCTGCTCGACAAGCCGGTGGGACTGTCGAGTAACGACGCGCTGATTCGCGCGAAGCGACTTTATCAGGCGAAAAAGGCGGGCCATACGGGCACGCTCGATCCGCTTGCGTCGGGCTTGCTGCCGCTGTGCTTCGGCGAGGCCACGAAGTTCTCGCAGGATCTGCTCGAGGCCGACAAGACTTACGAAGCGACGATGCGCCTCGGCATCACAACGACTACCGGCGATGTCGAAGGCGAAGTGCTGCAGACGCGCGACGTGCATTGCAGCGAAGAGGGTGTTGCCGCGGCATTCGAGCGGTTTCGCGGAGAAATCGTGCAGATTCCGCCGATGTATTCGGCGCTGAAGCGCGACGGCAAGCCGTTGTACGAATACGCGCGTGCCGGGCAGACGGTCGAACGGGAAGGGCGCCGCGTGACGATTCACGCGCTCGAGCCCATCGCATGCGCGCTGCCCGATGTCGCGTTTCGCGTGACCTGCAGCAAAGGCACGTATGTGCGCACGCTGGCGGAAGATATCGGCGCGGCGCTTGGCTGCGGCGCGCATCTGATCGCGTTGAGACGCACCGGCGTCGGCGCGCTGACGCTCGAGCATGCGGTGACGCTCGACGCGCTGTCGGATGCGGCGCAAGGCGATGCGGCGCGGGGCGAACTCGATCGCTGGCTGCAGCCCGTCGACACGTTGCTCTCGACATTCCCCGCGGTGCATCTCGACGACGAAGCGGCACGCCGCTTCCTGCACGGCCAGCGGCTGCGTCTTGCCGATCTGTCGATCAGCGACGGCATAAGCACCACGGTGAGCAGCACGGTAAGCGGCGACCTGAGCCGTGAACCGTCATGCGCGCCGCGCGTGCGCGTCTATGCGGCAACAGAAGGGCGCCTGCTCGGTGTCGCAAAGGCGGCCGACGGCGTGCTCGCACCGGAACGGCTCATCGTCGCAGCGGCGGCTACTTCTTGATGTCGTCGGGGTTATACGTGACGTAAAGCTTCGTATAGCCCTTCGTGTCGAACGTGCCGATCCAGCCCTTCGGCAGGCTCACGGCCTCGCCGGCGTGAACGGCGACGACCGAGCCGTCCGCCGACGTAAACGTCGCGCCGCCCGAAATGAAGTAGAGAAACTCGTTGTACGGATAGCCCGGCGCTTTCGAAATGACCTCGTGCAGTGGCCCGGATTTATAAAGCCCCGTTTGATACCCGTTGTCTTTCGACGTGAACGTGACCACATCCGTTGTCGCGTTGCCGTCCTTGTTTTCATGCACGGCGTCTTTTCGCTGGAAGATCGCGCCGTTGATTTCCGGCTTCGTTACCTTGACCGGCTTCAGAACTTCCGTTTTTTCCTGCCCCTGCGAGGCAGCGGGAGCAAGCGCTGCGAGTGCCAGCGTGGCGCTCGCAGCGGCGAAAGCTTTCGTCCAGTGTTTTTTCATGATGAGTGACCTGCAAATGGCTGATCGGGGAGGGTGTCGGCGCCCGTCGTTCACGACGATGCAACGATGACGCGAATCTACCGCCTCGGTCCCATCGAGTCACTTTATCGATGACGTAAATTCGCCATGCAATGCGGCGATTCGCGTCTGCGCGCGTCACTGCCTCGTCGCGTCAATTTCAGTGCGCAGCGGAAGCTGCCGCGCCTGCATCGCCGCCGCCCGAACGCTCGGGCTTCGTGATCCAGATCAGCGCGATGAGCGCGATAAAGATGCCGGCTGAAATATAGAACAGGTCGTTGACACCGAGTTGCGCAGCTTGTTGCGTCGCCATCGAATTGAAAAGGCCGTACGCCTGTTCTCGGCTCAAGCCGAGCTGGTTCATCTGCTGGATCGACGCATCGAAGGTCGGGTTATACGGGTTGGCCTGCGCGGCGAGCCGCGTATGGTGCAGAATCGATCGATGGTCCCACGCGGTCTGGAAGATCGACGTGCCGATGCCGCCGCACATGATCCGCACGAAGTTCGACAGGCCCGACGCCGCCGGAATCCGGCTGCCGGGCAGGCCCGACAGCGTGATCGACACGAGCGGGATAAAGAAGCCCGCCATCGCAACGCCCTGGATCAAGGTCGGCACCGTCAGCGCGAACGTATCGACGCCGGTCGTATAGCGCGAGCGCATCCAGAAACACAGCGCGAACACGAGGAACGACGCGGTTGCGATATAGCGCGGATCGGTGCGCGGCAATACCTTGCCCGTCAGCGGCGACAACAGGATGGCGAACAACCCGACCGGCGCCATGATGATGCCCGCGTCGGTGGCCGTATAGCCGAGATCGGTTTGCAGCCATAGCGGCAGCAGCACGAGATTGCCGAAGTAGAGCCCGTAACCGATCGACAGCGCGACGGTGCCGCCCGTGAAGTTGCGCAGCTTGAAGAGCGACAGGTCGACCACGGGATGGTCGGCAGTCAATTCCCAAACCACAAAGAACGCAAACGCGATGATCGCCGTCAACGCGAGCACGACGATCGTCGTCGACGAAAACCAGTCGAGGTCCTTACCTTTGTCGAGCATGACCTGCAGCGATCCGACCCATGTGATCAGCAACGCGAGGCCGACGGTATCGATCGGCGCTTTCCTGATCACCGAATCGCGGTTGCGAAAGATCGCCCACGTGGCCGCCGCGGCGAGCGCGCCGACCGGAATGTTCACGTAGAAGATCCACGGCCACGAGATGTTGTCGGAGATCCAGCCGCCGAGAATCGGTCCCGCGACCGGCGCGATCAGCGTGGTCATCGCCCACATCGACAAGGCCATCGGCGCCTTCGCGCGCGGGTAACTTGCCAGCAGCAGCGTTTGCGACAGCGGGATCATCGGACCCGCGACCGCGCCCTGGAACACGCGCGACGCGAGCAGGAACGGCAGCGTCGGCGCGAGGCCGCACATCCACGACGAGATCACGAACAGCACGATCGACGCCATGAACAGGCGCACCTGACCGATGCGGTCGGTGAGCCAGCCCGTCAGCGGCACCGAGATCGCATTGGCGACTGCGAACGACGTGATGACCCACGTGCCCTGGTCGGACGAGACGCCGAGGTCGCCCGAAATCGACGGGATCGACACGTTGGCGATCGACGTATCCAGCACGTTCATGAACACCGCGAGCGACACCGCGATCGTGCCGATCACGAGTTGCGCGCCTTCGAGCGGCGGGTGAATGATCGGCGCTTGAGCCTGAGCCATTGAGCAGGAAGCCTCTGTGTTGTGTGGACTTGGGTCTGGCGTTGAAACGAAACGAGCCGTCTTACATCAGACTGGCCGCCGCCGCGCGTTTGCTCGTGCCGTGCGGCGCAGATGCCGCGGCGTTCTGCGATGCACTGCCGCTGCGCCCCGCGTTTTCCGCGATGATGCGCGCGATCTCCGCGTCGGCTTCGTCGCCGTACTTGTCGAAGACCTTCGTCTGATAGACAGTGTTCGGCGCATTGCCGAGCTGTCCGCCGTTGTCGTTCCGGATATCGACATCGACCTGCATCGACAGGCCGATACGCAACGGATGCTTTTCGAGCTGCTGCGGATCGAGTTCGATCCGCACGGGCAGACGCTGGACGACCTTGATCCAGTTGCCGGTCGCGTTCTGCGCGGGCAGCAGCGAGAACGCCGCGCCGGTGCCGGCCGAAAAGCCAACCACCGTGCCGCGATAGACGACCGACGAACCGTAAATGTCCGCCGTCAGTTCGACCGGCTGGCCGATGCGCATATGCCGGAGCTGACCTTCCTTGAAGTTGGCGTCGACCCACACGCCGTTGAGCGGCACGACCGCCATCAACGGCGTGCCCGGCGCTACGCGCTGGCCGACCTGCACCGAGCGCTTCGCGACGTAGCCAGTGACGGGCGCGGGCAGCGTGTTGCGCGCGTTGTTCAGATACGCATCGCGCACCTTGGCGGCGGCGGCCATCACGTTCGGGTGGTTGGTGATCGTCGTGTTCGATGTCAGCGCGCGGTTGGCCGCGAGTTGCTGCCTCGCGGCGTCGAGCGCTGCCTGCGCGCCGCGGACCGCGTCGCGCGCGTGCGAGATTTCTTCGGCCGAGACTGCGCCGGTCTGCGCGACGGTCAGACGGCGGCGCAGATCGTCCTGCGCGCGCGACAGATCCGACTCGCGCAGCGCCACTTGCGCCTGATACTGGTTGTCGTCCACATAGAGGCCGCGCACCTGGCGTACGACCTGGGCGAGATTCGCTTCGGCTTGCTGCAGCGCGACGCGCGCATCGGCCGGATCGAGCACGACGACCGGGTCGCCGACCTTGACGGTCTGCGTGTCGTCGGCGTTGACCGCGATGACGGTGCCGGTCACCTGCGGCGTGATCTGCACGACGTTGCCGTTGACGTAGGCATCGTCGGTCGTTTCATGAAAGCGCGCGACGAGGAAGTAGTACGCGCCGTAGCCGATCGCGGCAAGCAGGATGATGACGACAAGCACCGTCATCATCCGTTTGCGTTTGCCGCTGTTGTTCGAAGGGCGCGCATTCGGCGCGGGTTGTTGTTGAGGCGTGCTCATGATGTACTCCGTATTCTTCCGTGTCTCTTATGTGTTGCTTGCGTGTCGTGTGGTGTTCGATGCGCGGCGGGTGGAGCTGGTGCGCCGCAATCGGGCTTCCATGTACGGGCAACCCGTTGCGGGCAGGCTCAGTTCGCCATCTGCGCCGAAGCGGCGGCGGTCGTCGCGCTGTCGGTGCGCGCTTGCGCCTCGGTTGCGTCGCTGGCGGCGGCCGGCGAGTCAGGCGGTGCCGCGAGACCGACGGCCGTCGCGTCGAAGCCGCCGCCGAGCGCCTTCACGAGGCCGATCTGCAAATCGCGGCGGCGCATCTTCAGGTTCGTCACCGCCTGCTCGGCGGCGAGCCGGTTGTCGTCGGCGTTGAGCACCTGCAGTTGCGGCGACAGGCCTGCGCGGTAGCGGATCACCGCGAGCTGATACGCCTTCGTCGATGCATCGAGTGCGCGTTGCGCGTCGCCTTCCTGCTTGTCGATCGAACGGATCGATTTGATCTGGGTGGCGACGTCGTTCAGTGCGTTGACGAGCGTCTGGTTGTAGTTCGCGACGTCGAGGTCGAAGTCCGCATAGCGGCCCTTGAGCTGGGCGCGCAGTGCGCCCGCATCGAAGATCGGCAGATGAATCGCCGGCCCGGCCATCACCTGGCGGCTTGCCCAAAGAAAGAGGTCGCTCCAGCCGAACGCGTCGAAGCCGAAGGTGGCGGCGAGGTTCACGTCCGGGAAGAACTCCGCCTTCGCTTCCTTGACGTCTTGCAGCGCCGCTTCGACCTGCCAGCGCGCCGCGACGAGATCGGGACGGCGCGAGACGAGATCGGCCGGCAGGTTGCCGGGCAGAGCGACCGCGTCGCCGGCGTTCAGCACGGGTTGAGCGATCTGCAGACCGCGGTCCGGACCCTTGCCGAGCAGCGCGCCCAGCTGATAGCGCACGACGGTGATCTGGCCGTCGAGGTCGGTCAGCGACGACTGGCTCGTCGCGATGTTGCCGTTCGCGGTCTGCCGTTCGACGTTCGTGTCGAGCCCCGCGCCGACGCGGTCGTTCGTAATCGAACCGACAGTCTGACGGTTCTGGATCTCGCGCTGCGCGATGTCGCGCAGCGCATACAGCTGCGCGAGCCGGTTATACGTACTCGCGACCGACGCCGCGAGCGTCACGCGCACCTGCTGCATCTCGGCTTGAGCGGCTTTTTCCTTCGATACCGCGGCTTGCAGCTTCGCGCGGTTTTTGCCCCAGAGGTCGAGTTCCCAGGTCGCGTTCGCGATCACGCTATTCTCGCTGTCCCACTTGCCGCCGATCGGCGGAACGAAGAGGCCGTTCGGCGAATAGCGTTCCCGCGTCCACGTATAGCTGCCGGTGACCTGCGGGAATAGCGCCGAGCGCGAGCTTTCGATATACGACTGTGCCTTCTCGAGGCGTGCCTGCGCCTGCGCGACCGACGGGTTGCCGGCGAGCGCCTCGTCGATCAGCTTCGGCAGCTGCGGGTCGCCGAATTGATTGGCCCAGTCGAGCGACGGCCACGCACCGCCTTCGTCCGGCATGCTTTGCGTAGCCTCGTATTGCGCGGGCGCGGCAATCTGCTTGTCGCTGCTGATGCCGATGTAGTTCGCGCACCCCGACAGGGCGAGGGCCATTGCCGTCAGCGCGACCGACGCGGCGGAAACGGCAGCAGCCCGGCACGGCCGGCCGGGCGCGAACGAAAGGTACGACTTCATTTATCCGTCCCTTGCTTGTAATAAATATTGGTAATGGACACTGCAACTACTTTGCCGCGGCTTGGCCTCTCAATTGCTTGCCGTGTCACGGGTTATGCCGTTTGAATCGACGTTATTGGCGAGCACGCGCCTGAGCATGCTCTTGAGGAAGCCCACCTCCTCGGGCGTAAAACCGGACAGCAGTTTATCCAGCACGCTCGTAAAGATGGCCGGCAGCCTGGCCGCAATCGCACAGCCTTCCGCCGTAAGCGCCAGGCGCACGACGCGCCGGTCCTCGCTGCTGCGCACGCGGGTCAGAAGGCCGCGTTTTTCGAGGCGGTCGACCAGACGGGTGACCGCGCTCGCATCGATGCCGTACTCGCGCGCAAGCTCCGCGGCAAGCAGGCACTTGCCGCTCGCGACCATGAACAGAATGCTGGCTTGCGTGCTGGTAATGCCGAGCTCGGCCATCGCCTTTTGCGTGACCATGTTCGACATCGTCGATTTCACGCGGGAAATCAGGTAGCCGACACTTTCCGCGAGCTGATAGTCGCGAATCTCGGGTGGCGGCGTGGAAGACGGGTCCGTCATGTTTCTTATGCGACAGCAATGGTTGACTAGGCATGATTATAAGAACGCTTAATTGACATGGCAAGCGTTCTTACAGATTAGGTAAGGGTGTGTTGTTACACAAGCGGGCGACGCGCGAAGCTTGCGCGCCCTCAGTCCGCGGCGCGGGCAAAACCGCCGCGGTCGCGGCTTCGCACGGTGCCTATTGGGGAATACGAGGGTGATTGTGCTAAATGCGTCATCGGTCCGTGCTAGAATGTGCGGTTCCCGGAAGTGCGCCCACTTTGCGTTCTGAATGTGCCGAAGCCGTCTTCAGCACTCGCCGCCGGGCACTTCAATCGTCCTCAGGTTCCTATGTCCCGCGCTCTTCGCAATATCGCCATCATCGCCCACGTCGACCACGGCAAAACCACGCTCGTTGACCAGTTGCTCCGCCAGTCCGGCACCTTCCGCGAAAACCAGCAGATCGCGGAACGCGTGATGGATTCGAACGACATCGAAAAAGAGCGCGGCATCACCATTCTCGCGAAGAACTGCGCGGTCGAATACGAAGGCACGCACATCAACATCGTCGACACGCCGGGTCACGCCGACTTCGGCGGCGAAGTGGAGCGCGTGCTGTCGATGGTCGATTCCGTGCTGCTCCTCGTCGACGCCGTCGAAGGTCCGATGCCGCAAACGCGCTTCGTCACGAAGAAGGCGCTCGCGCTCGGCCTGAAGCCGATCGTCGTCGTGAACAAGGTCGACCGGCCGGGCGCGCGTATCGACTGGGTCATCAACCAGACGTTCGATCTGTTCGACAAGCTCGGCGCGACCGAAGAACAGCTCGATTTCCCGGTGGTCTATGCGTCGGGCCTGAACGGCTATGCAGGGCTCGATCCGAGCGTGCGCGAAGGCGATATGCGGCCGCTGTTCGAAGCGATTCTCGAGCACGTGCCGGTGCGCCCGGCAGATCCCGACGGTCCGCTGCAACTGCAGATCACGTCGCTCGATTACTCGACGTATGTCGGCCGGATCGGCGTTGGCCGGATCAATCGCGGCCGCATCAAGCCAGGCCAGGCGGTTGCGCTGCGCTTCGGGCCCGAAGGCGAGGTGCTGAACCGCAAGATCAACCAGGTGCTGTCGTTCTCGGGCCTCGAGCGCGTGCAGGTCGACGAAGCGCAGGCCGGCGACATCGTGCTGATCAACGGCATCGAAGACATCGGTATCGGCGCGACGATCTGCGCGCAGGACAAGCCCGAAGCGTTGCCGATGATCACCGTCGACGAGCCGACGCTCACAATGAACTTCCTCGTGAACTCGTCGCCGCTCGCGGGCAAGGAAGGCAAATTCGTCACGAGCCGCCAGATTCGCGACCGTCTGACGAAGGAGCTGAACCACAACGTCGCATTGCGCGTGCGCGATACCGGCGACGAAACGGTCTTCGAAGTGTCGGGCCGCGGCGAACTGCACCTCACTATCCTGATCGAGAACATGCGCCGCGAAGGGTTCGAGCTCGCCGTGTCGCGGCCGCGCGTCGTGCTGCAGGAAGTCGACGGCGTGAAGCAGGAGCCGTACGAGCTGCTGACCGTCGACGTCGAAGACGGTCATCAGGGCGGCGTGATGGAAGAACTCGGCCGCCGCAAGGGCGAAATGCTCGACATGGCGTCGGATGCCCGCGGCCGCACGCGTCTCGAATACCGCATTCCGGCGCGTGGTTTGATTGGTTTCCAGAGCGAATTCCTCACGCTCACGCGCGGCACGGGTCTGATGAGCCACGTGTTCGACGAATACGGCCCGATCAAGGAAGGTTCGGTCGGCGAGCGCCGCAATGGCGTGCTGATTTCGCAGGACGACGGCGCGGCCGTCGCCTACGCGTTGTGGAAGCTGCAGGATCGCGGCCGCATGTTCGTGAAGCCGGGCGATCCGCTGTACGAAGGCATGATCATCGGCATCCACAGCCGCGATAACGACCTCGTCGTGAACCCGATCAAGGGCAAGCAATTGACGAACGTCCGTGCCTCGGGCACCGACGAAGCGGTGCGCCTCGTCCCGCCGATCCAGATGTCGCTCGAATACGCAGTCGAATTCATCGACGACGACGAACTGGTCGAAGTGACACCGGTTTCGATCCGCCTGCGCAAGCGCCATCTGAAGGAGCACGAGCGTCGCCGCGCGAGCCGCGAAGCTGCGGTCGACTGACCTTGCTGCGCCTTTTCCGCGTGAAGGCGCTACCGCGTCGTCGCCGGGCGCTTTTGCAGTTGCCGGATCACAGAACCGCCCTGATTTTCGGGCGGTTTTTTTATTTCGGCCGCCCTGATATATCAATGGAAGCGGATGCAACCGTTGCGATTTTGCACAAAGTGTTCTGTGCGATTTGAGGCGTGACCGGAAGCGCAATCGGAAGCGCGATTCGAATCGGCGAGGCGGCGATATTGCGGCAGGCAAGCGCGCCAGCAAGCCCGCAGATATATCGCAGCGATCGCGCGAGCACCCCGCGAGCCCTTTTCCAACGGGCGTTCGGGGCCTTTGCAACCCGGCATTCGGGATGGTTATGTGCTATTCTCCGCGGATGCAAGTTTTAGGTCCTTCCAAGCAAGACTTGATTCGCGCAATCCGCTAAACGGTCAGGCCGTGTCGCGGAAGGTTCAACAACCCGCTATTTCTCGAGAAACTCGACGAAAGGTGAGCGTAAACATGATGAAGCAATTCCAGCTGAACTCGTATCTGTTCGGCGGCAATGCTCCGTACGTAGAAGAACTGTACGAAGCGTATCTCGACAATCCGGCGTCAGTGCCCGAGAACTGGCGCAGCTATTTCGACGCGTTGCAGAACACTCCTGCATCGGATGGCACCAGTGCCAACGACGTGGCCCACGGCCCGATCGTCGAATCGTTTGCCCAGCGCGCGAAAGCGAATGCTTTCCTGCCGCGCGTCGCAGGCGGTGCAGAAGAATCCACTGCCCGCAAACAGGTTTTTGTCCAGTCCCTCATCGACGCATACCGCTTCCTTGGCTCGCAATGGGCCAATCTCGATCCGCTGAAGCGCCGCGAACGTCCCCCGATCCCTGAACTCGAACCCGCGTTCTACGACTTCACCGAAGCCGACATGGACCAGGTGTTCAACGCGAACGCGCTGTACTTCGGCTTCGAGCAGGCATCGCTGCGCGACATTGTGAAGAATCTGCGCGACACGTATTGCGGCACGATCGGCGCCGAGTACATGTACATCAGCGATCCCGAGCAGAAGCGCTGGTGGAAGGAACGGCTCGAATCGATCCGCTCGACGCCGAACTTCTCGAACGAGAAGAAGAAGCACATCCTGAACCGCCTGACCGCGGCCGAAGGTCTCGAGCGCTTCCTGCATACGAAGTACGTCGGCCAGAAGCGCTTCTCGCTCGAAGGCGGCGAAAGCTTCATCGCATCGATGGACGAGGTCGTGCGTCACGGCGGCGCAAAGGGCGTGCAGGAAATCGTCATCGGCATGGCGCACCGGGGCCGTCTGAATGTGCTCGTGAACACGCTCGGCAAGATGCCGGCCGACCTGTTCGCCGAATTCGAAGGCAAGCACGTCGACGATCTGCCGGCCGGCGACGTGAAGTACCACAAGGGCTTCTCGTCGGATGTCGCGACCGAAGGCGGCCCGGTTCACCTGTCGCTCGCGTTCAACCCGTCGCACCTCGAAATCGTCAACCCGGTTGTCGAGGGTTCGGCGAAGGCCCGTATGGACCGTCGCGGCGACGACGTCGGCCTGCAGGTGCTGCCGGTGCAGATCCACGGCGACGCGGCCTTCGCCGGCCAGGGCGTCGTGATGGAAACGCTGAACCTCGCGCAGACGCGCGGTTACGGCACGCACGGCACGCTGCATATCGTCATCAACAACCAGATCGGCTTTACGACGTCGGATCCGCGCGACTCGCGCTCCACGCTGTATTGCACGGACGTGGTCAAGATGATCGAGGCGCCGGTGCTGCACGTGAACGGCGACGATCCGGAAGCGGTCGTGCTCGCCACGCAGCTGGCCATCGACTACCGCATGCAGTTCCACAAGGATGTCGTGGTCGACATCATCTGCTTCCGCAAGCTTGGCCACAACGAGCAGGACACGCCGGCGGTCACGCAGCCGCTGATGTACAAGACGATCGCCAGGCACCCGGGCACGCGCGCGCTGTACGCGGAAAAGCTCGTGCAGCAGGGCGTCATCACCGCGGAACAGGGCGACGAGTTCGTCAAGGCCTACCGCAAGGCGATGGACGAAGGCCATCACACGATCGACCCGGTGCTCTCGAACTACAAGAGCAAGTACGCGGTCGACTGGGTGCCGTTCCTGAACCGCAAATGGACCGACGCCGCCGACACGGCCGTGCCGCTCGCGGAACTGAAGCGCCTCGCCGAACGCATCACGACGATTCCGGAAAGCTTCAAGCTGCACCCGCTCGTCGAGCGCGTGATCAACGACCGTCGTGCGATGGGCCGCGGCGAAGCGCCGCTCGACTGGGGCATGGGCGAGCACCTCGCGTTCGCGTCGCTCGTCGCATCGGGCTACGCCGTGCGTCTGACGGGCCAGGATTCGGGCCGCGGCACGTTCACGCACCGTCACGCGGTGCTGCACGACCAGAACCGCGAGCGCTGGAACGACGGCACGTACGTGCCGCTGCAGAACGTCGCGGACGGTCAGGCGAAGTTCACGGTAATCGACTCCGTGCTGTCCGAAGAAGCGGTGCTCGGTTTCGAGTACGGCTACTCGACCGCCGAACCGAACACGTTCGTCGCATGGGAAGGCCAGTTCGGGGACTTCGTGAACGGCGCGCAGGTCGTGATCGACCAGTTCATCTCGTCGGGCGAAGTGAAGTGGGGCCGCGTCTCGGGCCTGACCATGCTGCTGCCGCACGGCTATGAAGGCCAGGGTCCGGAGCATTCGTCGTCGCGCATCGAGCGTTTCCTGCAACTGTGCGCGGACCACAACATGCAAGTGGTCCAGCCGACCACGCCGGCGCAGATTTTCCATCTGATGCGCCGCCAGATGATCCGCCTGTTCCGCAAGCCGCTGATCGTCTTCACGCCGAAGTCGCTGCTGCGTCACAAGGAAGCCGTGTCGGACCTGTCGGAACTCGCGAAGGGTTCGTTCCAGACGGTCATCGGCGAGGTCGACGATTCGATCGATCCGAAGAAGGTCAAGCGCGTGCTCGCGTGTTCGGGCCGCGTGTACTTCGACCTCGTCGCGCATCGCCGCGAAGCGAAGTCGACCGACGTCGCGATCATCCGGGTCGAACAGCTTTATCCGTTTGCGCACAAGCAGTTCGAAGCGGAAATGAAGAAGTACGACAACGCGACCGAGGTGGTCTGGGTGCAGGACGAGCCGCAGAATCAGGGCCCGTGGTTCTACATCGAGCACCACCTGAAGGAAGGCATGAAGGAAGGCCAGAAGCTCGCGTACAGCGGCCGCCCGGCATCGGCATCGCCAGCCGTCGGCTACTACGCGAAGCACTACGAGCAGCAGAAGGCGCTCGTCGAAGGCGCTTTCGGCCGTCTGAAGGGCGCAGCAATCGTTAAATAACGGCAACGCGAACCGGGAAAGCGCAAGCGCGCTTTCCCGCGGCGCATTTCGCAGTGCGCACGCGGTTCGCTTCCCTTAGCGACAGAACGACGTCTCCAGAACAGAGCCTCAGAACACGCGCGAGTCATGCGACGAGTCATTCGCTCAGTCATTCGCTCAGTCACGCAGTGAATCACGCGGTTAGTCAAATACGCTCATACAGAGTCCCAGGAAAATCACATGTCTATTGTTGAAGTCAAGGTTCCCCAGCTTTCCGAGTCGGTGTCCGAAGCCACGATGCTGCAGTGGAAGAAGAAGCCGGGTGAAGCGGTGACGCAGGACGAAATCCTTATTGAAATCGAGACCGATAAAGTCGTGCTCGAAGTGCCGGCGCCGTCCGCCGGCGTGCTCGCGCAGGTCATCAAGCACGACGGCGACATCGTCGTCGCCGACGAAGTGATCGCCAAGATCGACACCGAAGGCAAGGCAGGCGCCGCAGCCGTCGAAGCCGAAGTGAAGCCCGCGCCGCAAGTCGAAGCCGCTCCGGCCCAGGCGGCACAGGCAGCGCCCGCCGCGGCGAACGCGAATGCAGCGTCGTCGCCGGCTGCCACGAAGCTGATGGCCGAGAAGAACCTGTCGGCCGGCGACGTCGCCGGCACGGGCCGCGATGGCCGTATCACGAAGCAGGACGTGGTCGGCGCAGCGGCGGCGGGTTCGGCATCCCCGGCCCCGAAGGCCGCGCCGGCACCGGCTGCCGCACCGAAGGCTGCGCGTCCGTCGCTGCCCGACGTCAAGGCGCCGGGTGCGGATCAATGGCTGCAGGATCGTCCGGAGCAGCGTGTGCCGATGTCGCGCCTGCGCGCGCGTATCGCCGAGCGTCTGCTCGAGTCGCAGCAAACGAACGCGATCCTCACGACGTTCAACGAAGTGAACATGGCTCCGGTCATGGATCTGCGCAACAAGTACAAGGACCGCTTCGAGAAGGAACACGGCGTGAAGCTCGGCTTCATGTCGTTCTTCGTGAAGGCGGCCGTCCATGCGCTGAAGAAATTCCCGCTCGTGAACGCGTCGATCGACGGTAACGACATCGTCTATCACGGCTACTTCGACATCGGTATCGCCGTCGGCTCGCCGCGCGGCCTCGTCGTGCCGATCCTGCGCAACGCAGACCAGATGAGCCTCGCCGACATCGAAAAGAAGATCGCCGAATTCGGCCAGAAGGCGAAGGACGGCAAGCTGTCGATCGAAGAAATGACGGGCGGCACGTTCTCGATCTCGAACGGCGGCGTGTTCGGTTCGATGCTGTCGACGCCGATCATCAACCCGCCGCAGTCGGCCATTCTGGGCGTGCATGCGACGAAGGAGCGGCCGGTTGTCGAGAACGGCCAGATCGTGATCCGTCCGATCAACTACCTCGCGCTGTCGTACGATCACCGGATCATCGACGGGCGTGAAGCGGTGCTGTCGCTCGTCGCAATGAAGGATGCGCTCGAAGATCCGGCGCGCCTGCTGCTCGACCTGTAAGCCGCCGTACAGCGCCTCGCGCTTGCCTCGGTCGTAGCGAGGCAACGCGCATGTCGTTCACAGTACGCAGTCAGTACCGGAGTGTCGCGCGCCACGAAGCGTGGCTGCGCGGCGCCTTCCCCTCCAAAGGATTGTCATGTCCAAAGAATTTGACGTCGTCGTGATCGGTGCCGGTCCCGGCGGCTATATCGCCGCGATCCGCGCCGCGCAACTCGGCAAGAGCGTCGCCTGTATCGAAAAGTGGAAGAACCCGGCCGGCGCGCTGAAGCTCGGCGGCACGTGTCTGAACGTCGGCTGCATCCCGTCGAAGGCGCTGCTCGCCTCGTCGGAAGAATTCGAGAACGCGTCGCACCATCTCGCGGACCACGGCATCAGCGTGGAAAACGTCAAGGTCGACATCGCGAAGATGCTGTCGCGCAAGGAAAGCATCGTCGAGAAGATGACGAAGGGCATCGAGTTCCTGTTCCGCAAGAACAAGATCACGTGGCTCAAGGGCCACGGCAAGTTCACGGGCAAGAGCGACGCCGGCGTGCAGATCGAAGTCAGCGGCGAAGGCGAAACCGAGACCGTCGTCGCGAAGAACGTGATCATCGCGACGGGTTCGAAGGCGCGCCATCTGCCGAACGTGCCGGTCGACAACAGGATCGTTGCCGATAACGAAGGCGCGCTGTCGTTCACCGAAGTGCCGAAGAAGCTCGCCGTGATCGGCGCGGGCGTGATCGGACTCGAACTCGGCTCGGTGTGGCGGCGTCTGGGCGCCGACGTGACGGTGCTCGAAGCGCTGCCCGAGTTCCTCGGTGCGGCCGACCAGGCGCTCGCGAAGGAAGCCGCGAAGCAGTTCAGGAAGCAGGGCCTCGACATTCACGTCGGCGTGAAGGTGGGCGAAGTGAAGACCACTGCGAACAGCGTGTCGATCGCTTACACGGACAAGGACGGCAACGCGCAGACGCTCGACGCCGACCGCCTGATCGTGTCGATCGGCCGCGTGCCGAATACCGACAATCTCGGTCTCGAGGCGATCGGCCTGAAGGCGAACGAGCGCGGTTTTATCGACGTCGACGATCACTGTGCGACGAGCGT
Organism: Paraburkholderia sp. SARCC-3016; assembly: GCF_031119615.1. Lineage (NCBI taxonomy): Bacteria > Pseudomonadati > Pseudomonadota > Betaproteobacteria > Burkholderiales > Burkholderiaceae > Paraburkholderia > Paraburkholderia sp. SARCC-3016. The sequence goes on from NZ_JAVHZD010000009.1 coordinate 198,589, forward strand.
GCCGAACGTCTACGCGATTGGCGATGTCGTGCGCGGTCCGATGCTCGCGCACAAGGCCGAAGACGAAGGCGTGCTGGTCGCCGAAATCATCGACGGGCAGAAGCCGCATATCGACTACAACTGCATTCCGTGGGTGATCTACACCGAGCCGGAAATCGCATGGGTCGGCAAGACCGAGCAGCAGTTGAAGGCCGAAGGCCGCGAGATCAAGACGGGCCAGTTCCCGTTCATGGCGAATGGTCGTGCGCTCGGCATCAATCGAGCCGATGGTTTCGTCAAGATGATCGCCGACGCGAAGACCGACGAGCTGCTCGGCGTGCATATCATTTCGGCGAATGCGTCCGATCTGATCGCGGAAGCCGTGGTGGCGATGGAGTTCAAGGCCGCGTCGGAAGATATCGGCCGCATTTGCCATCCGCATCCGTCGCTGTCCGAGGTGATGCGTGAAGCGGCGCTCGCCGTCGACAAGCGCGCGCTGAACATGTAAGTCCGAAGAGCCCGATTCCTCGCATTGGGTATCACGACGAAGGCGGGCAGGGTGCGAACCCTCCCGCCTTCGTCTTATCTGCTGTGCAAGTGCGCCGATCGCACAAGTCACATGAGCTACACAAGCCGCACAAGATGAACGTCACCGAATACTACGAAAACGAACTGCAGACTCGGGGTTATCAGTCCGACCCGGCGCAACGCGCGGCAGTCGATCGTCTGCAGCGATGCTATGAAGAGTGGGTGGCGTACAAGGCGCGCCGGCCGAATGCGTTCATGAAGCTGATCATGCATCCGGACTTGCCGCGCGGCGTCTACATGTGGGGTGGCGTGGGCCGCGGCAAGAGCTTCCTGATGGACAGCTTCTATATGATCGTGCCGCTCACGCGCAAGACACGCCTGCACTTCCACGAATTCATGCGCGAAGTGCATCGCGAACTCGACGAGCTGAAAGGACAGGCCGATCCGCTCGACGAGCTCGCACGCCGGATCGCGAAGCGCTACCGGCTCATCTGCTTCGACGAATTCCACGTGTCGGACATTGCCGATGCGATGATTCTGTACCGGCTGCTCGACCGGCTGTTTACGAACGGCGTGCAGTTCGTGATGACGTCCAACTACGACCCCGATACGCTGTATCCGGACGGTTTGCACCGCGACCGCATGCTGCCCGCGATCGAGCTCATCAAGAGCAAGCTCGATGTGATCAATGTCGATGCGGGTGTCGATTACCGTCAGCGCACGCTGTCGCAGGTCGAGGTCTATCACACGCCGCTTGGCGCCGCCGCCGACAGGGCATTGCGCGATGCCTACGCGCGGCTCGCCGCAGTGCCCGACGAAAGTCCGCTGCTGCATATCGAAAAGCGCGAGCTGAAGGCGCTGCGCCGCGCGGACGGCGTCGTCTGGTTCGACTTCGCGACGCTGTGCGGCGGTCCGCGCTCGCAGAACGACTATCTGGAGCTCGCGTCGCGCTTTCATGCGGTGATCCTTTCCGACGTGCCGCAAATGACGCCGCGCATGCAATCGGAAGCGCGCCGCTTCACGTGGCTCATCGACGTGTTCTACGACCACAAGGTGAAACTGCTGATGTCGGCAGCGGTCCCGCCCGAACAGCTCTACGTGGAAGGGCCGATGGCGAACGAGTTCGCGCGGACCGTGTCGCGCATCGTCGAAATGCAATCGAAGGAATATCTGGATACGCCACGGCGCACCGTCGACACATCGCTTACGTAGTGATGGAATTGAACCGAACGAGATAACGCGCGGCGCGTTGCGCCGAACGGCATAGGGACGCGTCGCATTTTCAAGATTCGGATTGTTCTGATATTCGGTGTGTGGGTCAGTCGATATCGTCGTCGGGTATCGACGAAGGAGGATACCTTGACCCCATACCGTGATTTAACCGATGAGGAGTGGCTGCGCGTCGCGCCGCTGCTTCCTGAACTACGGCCGCGTTCCGAACTGCGCGGCCGGCCTCTTGCCAACACCCGGGCCGTGCTCAACGGCGTGCTGTGGGTGATGTACAGCGGCGCTACGTGGTCCGCCATGCCGCGCAAATACCCGTCGTATCAAACCTGCCATCGCCGCTTCAAGGCGTGGCATCAGTCCGGCGTGCTCAAGCGCATGCTCGAGCAACTGTTCGGCGCGGCGGGCACGGACCTGTGCAACTCGATCGAAGCGCGCATGCGCGTCCATGTCGCGGGTCAGGCGGACGAACTATCCGTTGCCGCAGCGCCTGTCGAGTACGCACAAGCGCCGTCCAGCGCGCCGGTGTATGGGTATGGCGGCTCGCTCAAGCGTGCGGCGTAACGGATGCGCTACGCCAGGCAGTCAGTCGAACGAGGCGAATCGCGCAAAGCGCGTTTCCTTTGAAGAAGCAGCCGGCCGGCAGGTCCATACCGCCGGCCGTTTTTCATACGCGAAGGCATCACGTGCCGGTCGCTCATTCCTCACGAATCCACGTCTGCGACCGGCCGAGCAGCGAGATGCCGATATAGCCGCGCACGATAAGCTTCTGCCCGCCGTCTTCGGTGTGCATCTTGCATCGGTAGACCTTGCCGTTGTCGGGGTCGAGGATCTGCCCGCCGTCCCAGCCGTCGCCGTCCTTTTTCATATCGTTGATGATCGTCATCCCGATGATCGGCTGATCCTTGCGCGCGTCGGTACACGCGGTGCACCGGCGGCCGGGCGGCTCGTTCGGGTTGAGCCCCTTGATCACCTTGCCGGTTAGCGTGCCGTTCTCGTCCTGCGCGATCTGCACGATTGCCTTGGGCTGATGCGTATGATCGTCGACGGTCTGCCACATGCCGACGGGGCTGCTGCCTTGTGCAAATGCAGCAGCGGCGCTTGCGAACAGCACACCGGCCAGGGTCGCGTTGCACAGTGCGCGACCGAAGAATTGCGTCATTGTTGTGCTCCTTGTTCGTATCGTCGCGAAGGCGAGACGCGTCGGTCATTTCCCGGTCATCTCGGCCGGATGCATTGTGAATCACATTCGCGGGAGGCTTCTTTCGGCGTTTCGTTTGTGCGCTTGCTTCTGCGCGTGCAGCGTGCCGCGCGAACCGGCTTCGCTGCGGGCCGGTACGGTCGATGTCGCAGAATATGTTAGAGGACGCGCGCTGTCTGATAGGAAGTCTTCTAATCGCCGGCGCGTGACGCCGGCGCTATTCGGTTCGAGCGATACAAAAAGGCCGCATCAAACCGCAACTGACGGACGGATGACCGACGTGTGTCTCCGACGCGCGGACGCCCGATCGATGGGCATGCCGCAATGCGAGTGATGATGCCCTGGTAGTGCGAAGCATCGACCGTCGCCTTGACGACGTCGTGGTCATCGTTCGGCACTGCACCGACTGCGACGACGTTCGAGCATCGTCGCGCCTCTTTGGCATAGAGACGAGACGTGCGACTGCTGACGCGGTGACGCCAGCCCGTTTTCGCGATTGCCTGCGGGCCCCGAGCGGCTGGGACGATCGAAAGAGATGCCGGTGCCAGTATCGAACCGCTCATGCTCGCCAGAGAGTGCGAGCGTGGTCGTGACATCGCGAGGCGGCTACCTCGCGACAACCCTGCACGCCGTGGATTGCGTCGACGACATGCGCCGGGCGGCCGATCTGCCGTTATCGGCCGGCAGATGCGGCCGTGGTCCCCGGTTCCCGGCAACGTCAACGAACTTCACAACGCGATGGCTCGGATCGGCGTGACGTGCCGCTAGCCCGCGCGTGGAATGCGGTGCGCTGCAGCGTCTTCTGACGCTTGCGCGCAACGGTCGGCAGGCACCCGACGCGGTACCGCTGAGGTGCCGATCGACCGCGGCAAGCGCGATATCAACGAGCGAAACCGCGTGCGGGCAGCGTCGAACGCGAACCGCTGCCGGCGCCAGTTAGCGGCGCGACACCTCGGCGTTCGTTCCAAAGGGCGGGGAAGAAGATGAGGAAGTATCAAATTTTCGACGATGAACCCGAAACGCGAGAAACTGAGTAATAATGAGACGATTGGGTGAAAACAAAAAACTGTTCAAAGCAGGAATTACATGGACCAGAAGTCGAAAGCCCGGCAGATCGTGCTGTCGGTATTGATCGCGACCGGGGGAATGCAGGCCGCCTTTGCGCAGGAAGCGGTGTCGGACAGTGCCGCGAGCGGGGTGGCCGTGGAAACGACAGCGGCGGCGCAGCCCGATACGCTGGCGGCTTCGTCCGTCACATCGGGCCAAACGATTGCGCTGACGCCGGACGAGGCAAAGCAGTCTGCTACAGGCAATGTGGCAGAACTGCAACAGATGATCCACGGCCCCAACCTGACCGAAATGCGCACGACGTACAACGGCAGTTATGGCGCGAGCCTGATGTTCTACGGCAAGGAGGTGACGTACTACGTCGCGCTCTTCCAGAAGAAAAACTTCTGGCGTGTGATCAAGACCTCCGACGATCAGCGCGCCGAGATGATCTATCGCGACTTCGTGCGCCAGACCGCGCAACTGTCCGAAGTCGAAATCCGGCGCACGAAGCTCGAAGCGCAAAAGGCGTTCACCGATCACCTGATCGAATTGTCGCAGGACCGCGCGAACCGGTTGCAGGCCGATCTGTCGATCGCGCGCCAGCAGCAGACGATCGTGAACAGCCAGCAGGCGCAGAACCGCGCCGAAGCGAGCGCGTTGCAGCAACAGAAGACGCAGGCACAAGCCCAACTGCGCGATGCGCAGCGCCAGGTGCGCGAACTGCAGCGCCAGCTGGACAGCGGTCTGCCGATTCGTTGATCGAACGCGCCATAGTAGTGCGCGTGCTGAACGCGCTGCGCTACGGCGTGCTGCCTGGATCTGCGCTGCGATTGCGCCGGGCGGTCCAGCACCGCCTCGGGCGTGTAGCGCTTGGCTGAGGCTATAGGCCCGGTTGGTCCGCTTATCGGTGCTTCGGCCGCGTGCCGTGTTGCGCAGGCTGTTTCGCCGCCCCCGCCTCCGGCTTAGCCGGAGAATGGTTCGGTTCTTCGGGATCGACGGCAATCGGATCGCTGGCCGGAAAGGTTTCCGCAAGTGCCTCGTCGAGGCGCCGCTCGACGCTGAGCTCGGCCGGTTGAGATTTCGGCTTCGACGTGGACATATCGCTCTCCGCTCGGACGTTGTCGAACAACCAGAATAGCGCAAAGCCACAATCGACAACACTCGACCGAACGGCATAAGGTCAATCTCAATCTTGCGCGGTCACGGTCATGGCCAACGTCGCGGTTCGACCGCTGCTGCATTTCAATAAGCGTCGCATGAACGCCGCTGCAATCGCGTGCCCCGCGGGCCGCGCGGCGATCAATGGAATTTTCAGCGCGGGATTTCGTTTTAGCTCCACCGCGCGACAACGGCCGCCTTTTGCGAACCGTCTGGCCGAGACACATCGAGCCGTCCGCGGACACAACGACGAGGTGAGCCATGATGGAGACGGACGGGTCCGACCGAACACCGCGCTGGAATGCGTCACATGTGGTGGACGCGGAACTCGAGCATCTGGAGTGGGCGACGCGGCAACCCATGCTTGACATGTTCGACGCCCAGTACTGGCGCCGCCGCGTGCTGGCGGTTCAGGGAAGTTACCAGCTTACGCACCAGCAAGGGATGCGCATCGAGCGGATGCTCAAGCGCCTCGCCGGACCGGGCGGCTAGGCGCGCTTTGCGGTTATTCGTTGTTGTTGTTGCCCGAGCCGCCGTGATTGTTGCCGTGGTTGTTGTTGCCGTGGTTATTGCCGTGCCCGTGGTTGTCGCCCGAGCCCGCGCCGAACAGACGCCGGCGGCGCGTGACGACGACCGGTGCGTCGGAACCCGAGCGTTCAGATGACGCCGGCGCGCCGCCTCCATACGACTCGCGCGGTTCGCGCGAGTCGCGCGGCGAATCGCGATGCGACCCGTGCGAGCCATGCGGTCCGCGCGACGAATGCTCGCCATGCGACGGCCGGCCGGTACGAGGCCCCGGACGCGTGCCCGTGTCGAGCTGGATGGTCGAAATGGCACGCTTGTAGATGCCCTGCAGCCCGACAGGCGTGCGCAGCATCACGAGGTACTGATCGAACGACTCGATGCATCCCGTCAGACGGATACCGTTGACGAGATAAATTTCGACGCGCTTTCTTTCTTTGCGCGCGGCGTTCATGAAGTCGTTTTGCGGGTGCGATTCTGCGGAAGGCATGGACGATTGTGTGTGGAAGTGCGGTTGTTCGCCGGGATTCTACATGGGTCGGCGCATACGCGTACTAATCGACGAACTTGTCGACCACTATAACGGCTTGCGCGCGCATAAGCATCCGTTAAATACGATGTGTAACGTTGCGTTACGAATCTTTGCATTCGACGTCGTCACGCGCCGCCCGGCGAGCGCGCCAGATCCGAAAAGGACATCGCTGGAACCGATTTGGCATAACTTTAAAAAACGGCGGGTCGGGACGGAATAAATCGCGCGGAACTCTCGTTTTGTTCAGGTGCAGTCCATCTTTCACGTTCCACGAATATCCGTTCCCCGTTCACGAGGCCGTCCGGCCCGTACCCAAAGGAGAGGCTCATATGAAGTTGACTCGACTCGTCAGTACCCTTTGCATGCTCGTCGCGCTCGGCGCGGCGGCGCTTGTGACAACCGGCTGCAGCGATATGGGCAGCGGCGGCGCGAGCGGCGGCAGCGGCTCCAGTTCTTCCGGCGGATATTGATCCGCAGATGACGCGCGGTTTGCCAGCCGGGTGAGTTTCGAAGCAGAGGTCGTATCCTGGCTCCCGCAGCTACGTCGATACGCGCGCACGCTGACGGGAGATCACGCTTGGGCGGACGATCTGGTTCAGGATACGGCCGAGCGCGCGCTCGCCCGCTGGAAGGCGTTCCGGCCGAACAGCAACCTGCGCGCGTGGCTGCTCACGATTCTCCGGCATCTCTATATCGACCAGCTGCGCATGCGCCGCGAGGTGGCCGTCGACGAGGAAAGCGCGCCGTGGCGCAACCTCGAGGCGCCGCGCGGCGAAGTCGACGGACTGATATTGCGCGACGTGCAACGCGCGCTTTACAGTCTTTCGGTCGAGCAGCGCGAAGTGGTGCTGCTCGTCTGCGTCGAGGAGTTCAGCTATCAGGAAACGTCGATCGCGCTCGGCGTGCCGGTTGGAACGGTGATGTCCCGACTGTCGCGCGCACGCGAGCAGATGAGACTGATGCTGACCGAAGGTCCTGATCGGCCAGACTCGCAGGAAAAGCCGCACAAGTCCCCGTCGCTGAAAGTGGTGAGAAATTCTTCATGAACAACGACGCCCGCCATCCCGAATCCTCGCCCGACCTGCGCATGCTGTCGGCGTTCGTCGACAACGAACTCAGCGAGAACGACACGGCCGCGGTGCGAGAGCATCTCGAACGCGACGAGCAGGCGGCCGCGCAGGTCGCCGCATGGCGCGCGCAGAAGCAGGCGTTGCGCGCATTGTGCGGGGCGACGACGCGCGACGACACGCAATTCGTGGTCCTGCGGTCGCGTTCGTCGTGGTGGCAGCGCGCAGGCATCGCCGCGTGCTGGCTCGTCGCCGGCGCGGGACTCGCGCTCGGCGCGGCGCCGCTCGTGCCGCGACTCGTAGGCGGCGACACGATGTCGTTCGCACGGCGCGCCGATATCGCGTATGCGGTCTATACGCCGGAGCGCCGTCATCCGGTCGAAGTCGCCGCGGTCGAGGAAGAGCATCTGATTGCGTGGCTGTCGAAGCGTCTGAACCGGCAGCTCTCGGTACCGTCGCTTCAGGAATACGGCTACTCGCTGGTCGGCGGGCGCCTTCTGCCCGGCGAAGCGGGGCCCGCCGCGCAATTCATGTACGAGAACCAGACCGGTGCGCGCCTCACGCTTTACGTGACCGGCGTGCCGAAAGACGAAACGGCATTCCGTCTGTTTCGCGACGGCAATCGCCGCACCTTCTATTGGGTCAACGATGGAATGGGCTATGCGCTGTCCGGTCCGATCGCGGAGGGCAAACTGCGCACGATTGCGATCGACGTCTGCAGCGCGCTCGGCGGCCGGCCGGAAGCGTGGCAATAGCACGCGAGCCTGCACGGCCGTGCCTCGATGTCAGCCCGGGCGCGGATCGTTCGCTGAGCCCGTACCGCGAATCGCGGATTCCGCCATTGCGCTTTCCCGGTGACACACGACCGGAGCGTTTGGAAATACCAGGTAACGAACCGACTGCTCCGCGCCCGCAATGCGGCGGAATAGCTATATGCATCGTGTCGTTTATAGAAGTGCAGGCCTGCTGTCCCGGCGCATCGACGCGTCGGCGGGGCGGGCCACGCAGGCGAATCGACAGGGCCTACACGGCGACGGCACGCGTTCGTGCCGCGGTGCCGCACCGTCGAGACGGGATAAACGATGCGCGATATTTTCGGACTTGCAGCAGGGGTTTTTGTTTGTGTGGGCTGTGCGATGAGCGGGCAGGCAGCGATGGCCCAGGAGTCCGGGCCGCCGATGTTCGGCGCGCCTCCGGGCGCGCAACGCAACATGCCGCCCAACGATTCGCAGACGGACGGCGACCAGCGGGCGCAAGGCTACGGGCAAAGCGGCGATGATCCGCAGAACACGAGCAGCGCGCCCAACGCGCCCGCCGCGCCCAACGCGCAGCAATACGCCCAGCAATTCGCCGAGCCGGCCCAGCAGGCGGAACAAGCGGAACAAGCGGAACAGGAACAGGCAAGACAGGAGTGCCGCGACGTCAGCGGTAATGCGCAGATCGACGGCAAGCAGCAGCAGTTCAGCGGACTTGCGTGCCGGCAGCCTGACGGCACATGGCGAATCGAGGAATCGGATGACGACGCGGGCGACAACGGTGGTGCTGCATATCCGGCACCCGGCATGGCGCCCGACGGGGCAACTGAAGCGGCGTCGCCCGACGCGCCCCCGTACGATCCATACTATGCGTATGGCTATCCGTACCCGTACCCCTATCCGTACGATCCGTTCTGGGGGGCGCCGTTCCTGTTCGGCGTCGGCGCATCGTTCGTCTTCGTCGACCGGTTTCATCACTTCCATCACATCGATCATGTTCGTTTCGGATATCCGCACGGTTTCGCGCATGGCGGGTTTCACCGCGGATTCCACGGTGGCGGCTTCCATGGAGGCGGATTCCACGGTGGCGGCTTCCATGGAGGCGGGTTCCACGGCGGAGGAGGCGGTTTCCATGGCCGCTAGCGTGGCTGCGGCGCATGGATCGCCGGGAGTGCGCGTATGACGTCGCCCGCGATCCGCATCCTGCCGCCCGACGTCAGCGCCGCTCAGTTCGAGCGCGCGCTTGCCGCATGGCAATCGATCGTCGGCGACGGGCATGTGCTCGACGGCGCCGCGCTCACGCCCTATCTCGATCCGTTCGCGCCAGGACCGGCCGGCGCGGCGTTTGTGCCATCGGCGGCATTGCTGCCGTCATCGGTCGACGAGATCCGGGCGGTGTTGCGTGTCGCGAACGAGTACCGCATTCCGCTATGGACGGTATCGACGGGCCGCAACTATGCGTACGGCGGCGCGGCGCCGCGACTTGCCGGTTCGGTGGTGGTCGACTTGCAGCGCATGAACCGCGTGCTCGCGGTTGACGAAACACTCGCGTATGCGCTCGTCGAGCCTGGCGTCAGCTATTTCGATCTGTACAACTACCTGCGCGAACACGGCTACAAGCTGTGGGTCGATCCACCCGCTGCCGGCTGGGGCAGCGTGATCGGCAACACGCTCGAGCGCGGCTTCGGCTATACCGCCTACGGCGATCACGCGGCAAACCAGTGCGGCATGGAAGTGGTGCTCGCGAACGGCGACGTCGTGCGCACCGGCATGGGCGGTATCGAGATCGGTACGTCATGGCAGGTGTACCGGCCGGGCTACGGTCCGTCGTTCGATGCGATGTTCATGCAGTCGAATTACGGCGTCGTCACGAAGATGGGCGTCTGGCTGATGCCCGCGCCGCCCGCGTATCTGCTCGGCGAAATCCAGTTTCACGACGAGCGCGATCTCGAGGCGATCGTCGATATCCTGCGGCCGCTGCGTCTTGACGGCACGATCACGAACCACGCGGTGATCGAAGGCGGCCTGCGGCGCGCGGCCGGTCTCTCGCCGCGTGCGCAGTGGTACGACGGCGACGGTGCGATGCCCGACAGCGCCATCGACGCGATGCTGAAAAAGCTCGACGTCGGCCGCTGGAATCTGCATTACGCGCTATACGGCACGGACGAACTGATCGACGCGCGCAACCGGATCGTGCAGCGTGCGTTTGCGCGCGTGCCGCGCGCGTCGACGTTCGCGAAGCAATACGCGGGCGATGCGCAGCCTGCCGGCGGCGGCGATCGCAACATGGCCGGCATCCCCGCGATGACCGCGTTCAGGATGCTCGACTGGCGCGGCGGCACCGGCGCGCATATCGACTTCTCGCCGATCTGCCCGGCCGTGGGCCGCGATGCGTTCCGACAGTACATGATGGTGAAAGGGCGCGCTGCGTCGTTCGGTTTCGACTACTACGGCGGTTTCACGGCCGGCGGGCGGCACTTGCACCACATCTTCGCCGCCATTTTCAATCGCGACGACGCCATGCAAAGCGAACGGGCCGGAGATCTGCTGCGCGCGGTGATGAGCGACGTCCGCGCGGCCGGCTACGGCGAATACCGGTCGCATCTGATGCATATGGATTACGCGGCCGCGCAGTACAGCTTCAATGACGGCGCATTGCTGCGCCTGTCCGAGACCGTGAAGGACGCACTCGACCCCGCGGGCATTCTGTCGCCGGGCAAGCAGGGCATCTGGCCGCGCGCGTTGCGCGACAAGCGGGGCTATACATGAACGCCTCGGGCGGGCGCCGCTATCGTCATGCCGTGGGATAGGCGATGGACCGGCGTACCTTCATCGCGACCGGCACGTGGTACTCGAGCGCCGCATGGCTGCCGGCATGGCTCGCCGCGGAAACAGCCGAAGCACGGGCCGCTGCTTCTCACGATGCCGCACGGCGAGGCACGACGCTCGCGCGCACCGCACGGACTTTCGCGCTGTTCGATGCCTCGCTCGCACAGGCCGATGCATTCGCCGAGCATGCGGCGCGGCTCGCCATTCCCGTCTTCGAGACCGGCGACGACATCGGTGCGCTCTGGCATACGGCGCTTGCGGCAAGCATGGCGCGCGCACCGTCGCCAATGCTGATCGGCTTCACACGCGCGTCGGACTTTTTCGTGCTGACGCGTCTCGCGCTGCGCCCCGGCCGCCTCGTTGCACGCGCAACGGAATCGAGCCGGCCGCACGCCAATGCACCGGTTTCGTTCGTCATTTCCTTATGAGGGGGGCGGCCGTGCGTGCATCAAAACTTGTACGCGGGATTCTTCGGATCGAAGGTTTCGTCGTCGAAGGTTTTCGGCGTGATCGTCTGGAATACGATGCGTTCGAAGATGCGCCCGTCGTTGTCGTAGGATTCGACGGTGCGAAAGTACGGGTGCCGTAGATCGAGGCCGAGCGTCTCGCGCTTCGCGTAGAACTCGGGCATGCCGGCGCTCGTTTCGTAGGTGAATGCGACCACGCGCACGCCGTCGAGCGTCTTCACTTCGATGCGCTCCGGCCGCGTAATGCCGGCCTGTGCGTATTTCTCGCCTTCGGACAGGAACTGCTTCGCGATGTACTCGGTGCCGAGATCGCGAACCTGATGGTTCGATTGCGTGCGCGCGAGCGCGCCGTTTAGCGATGCCCATACCGGGATAATGTTCAGGAAGCCGCCGAGATGACCGTACATCTCGTCGCTGCGCCGCGTTTCGTCATAGATGATTTCCTGACCGGCGTGCGGGCCGCCGGACAGCCATTTCGCGTAGATGCGGATCGGGTCGCGCGTCACGCGCACCACCATACGATCGGGCCGGCTCGGCCATATGCCTCGAATGCGCTCCTGGCGGATCATCGTGAACTCGTATGACGGGTAGCCGTTCGGGCCGTCCTTGATGTAGCGCGGCACCGTCAACGGATCGAGCGACTGGAACAGCGCGGTGAGACTGGCATCGTCGAGTTTTTCGAGCAGGCCGCTTTGCGCCGCCTGGCGCAGCCATCGCACCTGTTCGGCGGGTTTGAGCCTGCCTGCCTCGCCAGGCGGAATGGTCGGCGGGCTGACTTCCGGTTTCGCGCCGCTCGCGGCAACCGCGGGGTCCGACGCGTTCGACGCGTTCGATGCGGCCGGTGCGCTGGATGAGCCCTTCGTGTCGGCCGCGCTGCCCGGCAATGCCGTCGATGCAGCGGACAAACCAGCGGATGAACCAGCGGACGACGGTGCGGGCGCGGGCGACGGGTTAGCCGCCGGCGTCTCGCCTGGCTGCTGCTCCTGCTGCGCGAGCGCGGCGGTTGTCATATGCAGGGTTGCCGCGCAGGCGAGCCAACGCAGCGCGCGCATTACCGGTGCGCGGCGAGTCGGATTCGTCGACGGCGGGTGCGGCATGAGTGGACTCCCACAGAAACCGGAAACGGCTGAACCGATGACGGCCGTTGGTGCCGCACATATCTTGCATCAGGCAGGTTTTTGCTTCGCGAGTTCCTGGGCGCGCAGTTCGCGTCGCAGAATCTTGCCGACATTCGTTTGCGGCAGCTCGTCACGAAACTCGACGAGCTTCGGCACCTTGTAGCCAGTCAGATTCTTTCTGCAATGCTCGATCACTTGCGCTTCGGTCAGCGCGGGATTGCGCGCCACGATAAAGACCTTGACCCTCTCGCCTTGCGCCGCGTCGGGCACGCCGATCGCGGCGACTTCGCGCACGTCCGGATGCATGGCGATCACGTCTTCGATTTCATTCGGATAAACATTGAAGCCCGACACGAGAATCATGTCCTTCTTACGGTCGATCAGGCGGATATAGCCGTGCCCGTTCATCACGCCGATGTCGCCCGTTGCGAGCCACCCGGCGTCGTCGAGCACCTTCGCCGTCTCCTCCGGACGATTCCAGTAGCCTTTCATGACTTGCGGACCTTTCACGCACAACTCACCGGGCTCATCTATACCAGCCCAACTGCCGTCCTCCTTGCGAAAACGCACGACCGTCGATGGCGCGGGCAATCCGATCGAGCCGTCGAAGTCGCGCAGATGCTTGAGGTCGACCGGATTCATCGTGACGATCGGCGAGCATTCGGTGAGGCCGTAGCCTTCGATAACCGGTTTTCCGGTCACCGCCTTGAAGCGCTCGGCTACGGCTTTCTGCATCGCCATGCCGCCTGCCATCGCGAGCTTGAGCTTCGAGAAGTCGCGCCTGCAGAATTCTTCGTTGTCGAGAAACGCGTTGTAGAGCGTATTGACGGCGGTGATGCCGGTGAACGTTTCATGACGGATGACCTTCATCACGCGCTTCGTGTCGCGCGGATTGGCGATCAGGATATTGCGCCCGCCGAGCAGCATGAAGATCATCGCGTTCAGCGTCAGCGAGTAAATGTGATAAAGCGGTAAGGGCGTCAGCACCGTTTCGACATCGCCGGCCAGCTCGCTTTCGGACCACGCTTTGGCCTGCAGCACGTTCGCGACGATGTTGCGATGCGTGAGCATCGCGCCTTTTGCGACGCCGGTGGTGCCGCCCGTGTATTGCAGAAACGCGACGTCGGTCTGGTTGACCGTAACGGGCGCCGGCGCGCGGCGCGTGCCGATCGCAAGCGCCTCGCGCATGCGTATCGCCTGCGGCAAGCGATATGCGGGCACCATCTTCTTCAGATGCCGGATCAACGCATTGATGCAGCGGCCTTTGAGGTTGAGCCCGTCGGCCAGCAGGTCGCCGAGCGCGGTGACGACGATGTTTTGCACACGCGTGCCGGGCAGCGCGTCCTCGAGCGTCTTCGCGAAGTTCTCGAACACGACGATGGTCTGCGCGCCGCTGTCCTTCAACTGATGCGCGAGCTCGCGCACCGTGTAGAGCGGATTCACGTTGACGACGACGGCGCCCGCTTTCAGGATGCCGAACAGCGCGACCGGATACTGGAACGTGTTCGGCAACATGATCGCGACGCGTTCGCCCGGCTTCACGCCGATGCCCTGCAGCCAGCTCGCGAACGCGTTGGCCTTGCGCGCGAGGTCGCCGTACGTGAGGTTCGAACCGACGCTCACGTACGCGACCCGGTCCCGATACTTCTGCGTGCATTCGTCGAAGAGATGCACGATCGAGGCGAACTGCGCGACGTCAATTTCGTGCGGCACAGCGGGCGCATACGACGCGTACCAGATGCCATCGGTATTGGGCGCCGGCTGCGGGGCCGCATGCGAAACGCGTACTTCGGCGGCGCATGCCGGTAGCGACTGCGGCGATGGGCTCATGGTCGTCTCCATTCCATTCTTGTCCTTTGGACTGTTCTTGTCTGTTCTACAGACAGTATGGCTGCCGTTTGAACGGTGCGTGGCTGTTTTCGATGTGCGCCATGTGTGGCTGACGAAGGATACGGACGATCACGGCGAACCCGCAAGCGATCGGCGTCGGGGAAGTCTTCTAACAGGCGGTCTTTGCACATCGACCAGATCGACGGCGCGGCGCACGCGCGTATAGCGCGGCGGCAATGAAAAAGCCGCGCCGATCGGATCGGCGCGGCTTTCGCGGCCTTCGCGGTTTGAAGCGTTTTGCGGTGCGGCGGCGGTTATGACGTGGCTGCCGCGACCGCCTCGGCAGATTTAGTCATATCGATGCCGCGCCGCTCGCGGCTAAAGAGGATCAGTACCGCGATGATGACCGCCACCGTGCCCGCGACGATGGCCATGGCGAGCCCGTAGTTGTTGTTGTGCGACACGGCGAACGACGCCTGCATCGTCGCGTTGACTGACGCAAGCAGGTTGCCGAGCTGGTAGACGAGGCCGGGGAAGGTCGCGCGAATCTCGTCAGGCGAGATTTCGTTCAGGTGCACTGGAATCACGCCCCACGCGCCTTGCACGGAGATCTGCATCAGGAATGCGCCGATCGCGAGCATGACCGGCGTCGACGAAAACGCCCACAGCGGCAGCACCGGCAGTGCAATCAGTGCCGCGATGCAGATCGCGCGGCGGCGGCCGATGCGCTCGGAGATCGAACCGAACAGCAGACCGCCGACGATCGCGCCGATGTTCAGCACGATGGCGATCAGCGAAACGGTGTGCGGATCGAAATGATGCTGCTCGCGCAGGAAGGTCGGGTACAGATCCTGAGTGCCGTGCGAGAAGAAGTTGAACGCGGTCATCAGGATGATCGCGTAGATCGACAGCACCCAGTTGCGCTTGAGCGTGACGAGCAGGCCCGGGCGCGCTTTCTTCTCCATTGCGACCCATGCCGGCGACTCGTTCACGCTCGAGCGCACGTAGAGCACGAGCAGCGCCGGGATGACGCCGACGAAGAACATGCCGCGCCAGCCGATGTACTGATAAAGCACGCCGAATACGATCGAGGCGAGCAGATAGCCGCTCGGATAGCCGGCCTGCAGGAGCCCCGACACGATGCCGCGCGACTTCGCGGGCACTGTTTCCATCGTCAGCGCGGAACCGACGCCCCATTCGCCGCCCATTGCGATACCGAACAGCGCGCGCAGTACGATCAGCGTCGTCAGGTTCGGCGAGAAGCCGGACAGCAGTTCGAGCAGCGAATAGATGGCGATATTGACCATCAGTGTCGGACGGCGGCCGTACTTGTCGGCGAGCCGGCCGAAGATCAATGCGCCGAGCGGGCGCATCGCGAGCGTCAGCGTAATCGCAAACGCGACTTCCGGGATTTTTGTATTAAATTCGGCGGCGATATCTTTCAGAATAAAAACCATCAGAAAGAAATCGAATGCGTCGAGCGTCCAGCCGAGATAGGCGGCGATCGTGACGTTTCTCTGTTCGCGGGTCCATGCCATCGAGTTTGTTCTCCTCTTGCGATCTTGCTTTCGAGTGTTGAGCATTGCTGCGTGACGCGCGCATTCCCCGTGGCGCGGCCGCGGGACGAGTGTACGCCGACCGTTAAGCGGCTGCATGTAAATGCGCGCGATTCAGTGGTATTCCCTGGGAATCAGCATGCCGTGAATTGTCGGATGGCTGTTTTATTAATGTAATAAATGAATTTTATTCGATGGATTTTAGTAAGTTTTAAGTAATTTATCTGGGGCCGATCGAGTTCGGGGTTTCAGCGTTTTCACGCGAATTCGACTGAAGAAGGTCGCGGGACGCAGCGGTACGGAGGCGGATGCGCGTTCGCTGCCCTCGGGAAGCAAACTATTCTTTCATTTTTTGCAATAAAACGATAAAATAATGACACTTTGGCCCAAAGAACGTCTCCGCTCCTACCTTCGTCCGAATTCATGCTTCGCCAATTCGGCGAGCGGCTGCGCCTCGCGCGTTTGCGTCGCAGGCTGACGGCAAAGCAGGTGGCCGAGCGTGCGGGTATGACGGCCGTCACGCTGCGTAACCTCGAACGCGGCTCTTCCGGCGTCACGATCGGCGCGTATCTGGCGGTTATGCAGGTGCTCGGTGTCGAGGCGGATCTCGACCTGTTGGCGAGAGACGATCTCGTCGGCCGCGAACTTCAGGATGCCGCGCTTTCGCCGTACAAGGCTGGGCCGGCGCGTTCCTCACGGTTGCCGCGTTCGCCTCGCGAGGCGTTGGGCGAAGCGACGCCCATCGACGACAACCCGCAGCCCGTATCCGCGCATAGCGGGACAGACTGGGCCACGCACAGCGGCTTTGTGAGCGCCGACGATCTCGCTTCGCTGCTTGCTCCGGACAATTCGGCGAAGCGGAGCAAGCAGCGGTGAGCGAGACGCCGATCGAGGTTTTTGCCGACTGGAGCGGCTTGGCGGAGCCTATGCTGATGGGCCGCTTGTGCACGCGCCGCACGGCGGCTCGCGAGGTGTTCGATTTCGAATTCGATCGGACCTTTCTCGCCCGTCCTGCATTTGCGAATCTGAGGCTCGACCCGAGGCTGCATCTGTTCGAGGGCCGTCAGTATCCGCCGCAGGGGCACGAGACGTTCGGTGCATTCGCCGACGCAAGCCCGAATCGCTGGGGGCGTCTGTTGATGCGCCGGCGTCTCGAGCGAGCGCAACGCGCGGGGCTCGCCGACCGGAGCGAGCGCCTTTACGAGTCCGACTATCTGCTCGGCGTCCACGATGCCTACCGCGTCGGCGCATTGCGCTTTCGCCGGGGCGATGACGCCGCGTTTCTGGACGACCGGCATGATGTGGCCGCGCCGCCGTTCGTGCAGTTGCGCGCGCTCGAAGCCGCAAGCCTCGCGCTCGAGCGCGACGAGGACAACACGGCTCGCGCGGCGGACGAATGGCTGCGCATGCTGATCGCGCCCGGCGGTTCGTTGGGCGGCGCGCGGCCGAAGGCAAGCGTGGTCGACCCGCAAGGGCATCTATGGATTGCCAAATTTCCGAGCGTGCGCGACGAGCATAACGTCGGCGCATGGGAGATGGTGGCCCATGCGCTCGCCAGGGCATGCGGCCTCGACGTGCCCGATGCGTTGGTGCGGCGCTTTGGCAGTTCGCATCATACGTTTCTCGTCAAGCGGTTCGATCGAACGGAGGCGGGGCGGCGATTGCATTTCGCGTCCGCTATGAATCTGACCGGGCATCGGGACGGCGACGACGCGTCGACAGGCGCGAGCTACCTCGAAATCGCCCGCGTGCTGATGACCGATGGCGCGCAAACCGATCGCGATTTGCGGCAGTTGTGGTCGCGCATCGTCTTCAATCTTCTGGTTTCGAATACCGACGATCACCTGCGCAATCATGGTTTTTTGCTTGTGCCTGGAAAGAAGTCGGAGGCCAAGCGGTCTTAGGAAGACAAAACATTCTACCAACTCCTTGGCTCACAGAACGACATGGCT